>QHXH01000037.1 GCA_003222855.1 Acidobacteriota bacterium | reverse complement strand
ATCATCGTGGTTATCGACGAGCCCCAGGGTTCGTATCATGGCGGTGATGTGGCGGCGCCGGTGTTTCGTGAAATCGCCGAGCAGGTTCTGCCGGAATTGAACGTAACGCCTGACACGGAATTGAAGAGCGCGCCGCCCATGATCGCGCAATTGTCGAAAGCTTCACCTCGGCAGATCAAAGAAGACGCTGCCCAAATGGAACGACGCGAACAGACTCTGCCGAAGGTAGTGGCAGCAAAGAGCTTCAACGGTAAAACGAGTGAGGTAGTTTTTGCGATGGCCACGAATCGCGGTGCGCTGATGCCGGATCTGCGCGGCCAAAGCGTGCGCGATGCCTTACGAATGTGCGCCCAGCTCGGATTGAAGTTGGAAGCGCGCGGCGACGGCCTTGCGACGCAACAAAGTCCGGCTGCGGGAACTGAAGTAGACGCCGGCCAGACGGTGCGGGGACCTCTAAACGCGAGCCGTCGATCTTAAATATGAATGGCAATCGATCTTAAAGAGCAACCATCCGCTACCGCAGGTGGTTCTGACTTATGACGTGGATATTAGAACTGCAGCAAGCTTGATGGGCGCGACGACGATCAGTCTGCGCGCCGAGCTCTTTGACAAACAAATAAGTGATTTCTCGATCGATTCGCGCACGGCCCGCGCGGGCGAGCTCTTCTTCGCATTATCGCAACCGGACTATGAACGGGCGGGATTCAACGGGACTTTCGCAGACGCGCACAATTTTATTGCCGGCGCGTTTGCCAGAGGCGCCCTGGCCGCGGTCGCGCGTCGCGAACGCGTCGATGATCATGCGGACATGCAGCGGTTGATCGATCGCCTGTTAATCGTCGACGACGTAATCGCCGCGCTGCAAACTCTGGCGCGGCAGGTTTACGAAGCGTGGGGAAAACCGGTTGTGGGAATTACCGGCAGCGCGGGAAAGACGACGACGAAGGAGCTGACGGCGCACGTTCTGTCAAAGTCCGGTTATCGTGTATTGAAGAGCGAACGCAATTATAACAACGGCCTCGGGCTGCCGCTTTCGGTATTGCAAATGGTCAGTCAGGGTCATCAGCCGGACGATTACGATCTGGCTGTGCTGGAGATGGGAATGTCCTCGCCCACGCATGAGATTCGACGTCTCGTGCAAATCACGCCGCCTGATGTCGGCGTGGAATTGATGGTCGCGCCCGTGCATCTGGAACATCTGGGCACGATCGAAACCGTCGCCGCGATGAAAGCTGAGTTGATCGAAGGCTTGAAACCCGGCGGCGTGGCCGTGCTGAATGCGGACGACAAACTTGTTATGGAAATGAAGTCAAAAACGGATGGGCCGGTGCTCACCTTTGGAATTCAGAACCAGGCCGACGTGACTGCAAGCGAGATCGACACATCGCAATTTGGGTCGATCCGATTTCGCTTGAATACGCCGCTGGGCGAGGCCGTCGCGAATTTGCCGATGACGGGCGCGCACAACTTGATGAATTCGCTGGCAGCGTCAGCCGTGGCCACCGCGCTGAAGTTGAAGCCTGAGTTGATTGCGGACGCTTTGGGTTCAGTAAAGCCTCCGAAGATGCGCGGTGAGGTTTTGAATTTCGCTTCCGGTTTCACAGTCGTTGACGACTCGTACAATTCGAATCCGCGATCGCTGTTGAGCATGGTGCATACCCTGGCCGAGGCGCGGGATAAAGTGCAACGACGCGTGGTGGTGGCGGGCGAGATGCTCGAGCTGGGGCCGGAATCTCCACAGATGCATCGTGAGGCTGGCCACGAGATTGCCCGGCTGGGAATTGACGTACTGTGGGGAGTGCGCGGCCTGGCGAACGAAATTGTTGCCGGCGCGCGCGATGAAGGACTAGCCGCGACGCGATTCTTTGAGAGCTCAGACGAAGCCGCCGCGGCCGCGATTAGCGAAGTACGAGAAGGCGATTTGATTTTGGTCAAGGGTTCGCGCAGCGTAGAGACGGACAAGGTGGTGGCAGCCCTCAAGCAGAAGTTCGCGCTCGCGGGACAGTAGCCCGGAGCGGGAGGGCTTGAGCGCGCTGCGCGCGCTCTCCGGGCAGGATGCCCGCGCTCCAGTGTGACAAATGGTCTATTACATCCTTTACGAACTGATCTACAGCCGTTTCAAAGATCAGGATTGGTATCTCGTAAAGGCGCTGAACGTTTTTCAGTACGTCACTTTTCGCACGGCCTATGCTTCGGTCACGGCGATGCTGATCTCGCTCTTGTTTGGGCGCAAGCTGATCGAAGGTTTGAAGAGATGGAACATCGGACAACAAATTCGCGAAGAAGGTCCGCAGGCGCATATCGCCAAGCGCGACACGCCGACGATGGGCGGCTTGCTGATCATCGGGTCGGTGGTCATTTCGACGTTGCTGTGGGCCAGGCTCTCCGGTCTTTATATTTGGATAACTATTCTGGCGACGCTGGGTTTCGGCGCGGTCGGGTTTGCCGACGATTACGTGAAGTTAGTAAAGCATCGCAGCCTTGGATTAACCGGACGACAGAAGATTCTCTTCCAATTGATTATCGCGATCGCGGTCTGGCTGGCACTTTACATCTCGACTCAGTATTTCCAGACGAAGTATTCATGGGACGTCAGCATTCCATTCTTCAAGAGCACGGCCGATCCGAACGGCATCAGCGTGATCGGTCCTTATCTTTATTTGGCGCTGGTTACTGTCGTTTTGTTGGGCGCGACCAACGCGGTGAACCTGACGGACGGGCTGGATGGTCTCGCGATCAGTGTGACATTCATCGCGATGACAGCGCTAACCGCGTTCACTTATTTGAGCAGCGATGCGCGCTGGGCCAACTATCTCGACTTAACGCACCGGCCCGAGGCGGCGGAACTGAGTGTTTTCTGCGGCGCGATGGCCGGCGCGAGCCTGGGATTTCTTTGGTTCAATGCGCCGCCGGCCGAAGTCTTTATGGGCGACGTCGGGAGCCTGGCCATCGGCGGCGCGGTGGGAACAATCGCGGTGCTCACGAAACAGGAATTCATGCTGTTGATGGTGGGCGGTGTGTTTGTGATGGAGGCGCTGTCGGTGATGGTGCAAGTCAGCGTCTTCAAAATGACGAAACGCACGAGTGGTGTCGGGCGCCGCGTCTTTAAGATGACGCCGTTACATCATCACTTTGAAATGGTCGGGTGGAAAGAATCGAAGATCGTCTTTCGATTCGTGATCCTGGCGATCCTGTTTGCGCTGTTGAGTCTTTCGACTTTGAAGTTGAGATAGAAGAAATTAGCCACAGAGACGCAGAGACACGGAAAGAGAATTCGCCGCGGATTAACGCAGATAACCGCGGATAAGAAACAAATGAAGAAAATTATGAGATTCCGTTTTTCTATCTGCGTTCATCCGCGTTCATCCGCGGCTGATTACCTTTTCTCTGTGTCTCTGTGCCTCTGTGGCTAATGGAAATCGCCGGCAGAAAAGCCCTGGTCATCGGCGCGGCGCGCAGCGGAATTGCGAGCGCGCGGTTCCTGGTTCGGCGCGGAGCGATTGTCGCCTTGAATGATCGCAAACCGCTGACTGAGTGGTCCCAGGCAGCGCTCGATTTGAAAACTGAAGGTGTCGGCTTAATCGAAGGCGATCCGCCGTCCTGGCTTTTAGATCAGGTTGATTTGGTCGTCGTAAGTCCCGGCGTGCCGACAAAGGCGATCCCGATTCGTTATGCCGATCGGCGCGGGGCGGAAGTAATCGGTGAAGTCGAACTGGCCTCACGTTTTCTGCGAGGCCGCACCGTCGCGATTACGGGATCGAATGGAAAGACGACGACTACATCGTTAATTGGAGAGATGTTGAAGGACGCCGGACTCAACGTTCAGGTTGGTGGAAACATTGGTAAGGCGCTGATTTCGATGATTGATTCATCGCGCGATGACGGTTGGAACGTGGTCGAGCTTTCGAGTTTTCAGCTCGAAACGATCGTCGATTTTCATCCGGCGGTGGCGGCGGTGCTTAACGTTACTCCGAACCATATGGATCGTTACGAATCGCTCTTTGATTACGCGGCAGCGAAACACAACGTCTTTCGCAATCAGACGCCGAGCGATGTCGCGATCCTTAACGCTGACGATGAAATCGTTTCCTCGTGGGCGAATGGTTTGCGCGCGCACGTGGTGCGGTTCAGTGTTGCGCGCGAATTGGACGACGGATTGTTTCTGCGCGAACGCGAACTCGTATCGCGCACCAAAGACGGCGAGCGCGTCCTGATGCCCCGCGATGAAATGCGTCTGCGCGGAACTCACAACGTCGAGAATGTTTTGGCCGCGTTTGCGGCGGGTCTCGCGTGCGGCGCGGCGCCGGATTCGTTGCGCGACACGGTGCGGCGGTTTCAACCAGTTGAGCATCGGCTCGAGCAGGTTGGAGAAATCAACGAGGTGCGTTTCGTCAACGATTCGAAAGCGACCAGCGTCGATGCGACCATGAAAGCGCTGGCAGCGTTCGCGGACGAACCGGGAAAGGTCGTCGTAATTCTTGGTGGGCGAGGCAAGCAGGCGCCGTATGCGCCGCTGATTGAATTAATCAAAGCAGGCGTGCGAAAAATGATTCTGATCGGCGAAGACGCAAAAACCATCGAAGCCGAAATAGGAACTGCTGCGCCGTACGAGCATGCTGCGGACATGCACGATGCGGTGCTAAAGAGTTTTGCTGCCGCCGAGCCGCGCGACATAGTTTTGCTTGCGCCTGCGTGCGCGAGTTTTGACATGTTCGAGAGTTTCGAGCATCGGGGAAGAGTATTTAAGGAAGAAGTCCGACGGTTGAAGGAAGAAACAGCCACAGAGACGCAGAGACGCAGAGACGCAGAGGATGATTAGAGAAAAATCACAATATCACCGTTTTCTTTTGTGTCTTGGTTTTTGCTCCGCGCCTCTGTGTCTCTGTGGCTGATCCGATTCAATGCCGCAAAAACTGCAAATCGACAGGTGGTTGTTCTCCGCGACGGTCGGGCTCGCGCTGTTCGGGGTGGTGATGGTTTACAGTGCCTCAGCCGTAATCGCGCAGCAGGAAAATCATAGCCAATTTCATTATGTCATCAAACAAACGCTCTGGACGTCGATTGGTTTTGTAGCAATGTTCGTGGCGATGCGCTTCGACTATCAACGATTGAACCGTCGCTGGATCGTCTACGGATTGCTGATCTTTACGCTAGTGCTGCTGGTCGCGGTCTTTGGTTTCTCGCCGGTTAACGGCGCGCGCCGCTGGATTAAGCTGCGCGGATTCTCAATTCAGCCCTCAGAGATTGCAAAGCTCTCGCTCGCCTTATTTCTGGCGCGCTTCATCGAGAAACGATCGGGTGACGAAGTTTCGTTCTGGCGAACGTTCTTGCCGTGCTTTTTTGTGCTTGGCATCGTCGCGGGACTGGTCGCGAAAGAGCCGGACTCGGGCACCGCGTTGATGCTGGCGATCATCTGCTTCACGATCTGTTTTGCCGCCGGGATGCGGCCGCGACATCTGGCGTATGCAGTAGTGCCCGCAGTTTTGTACGTCGGCAAGATGCTCATCTTCACTCCGTTTCGCATGAAGCGCCTGTCGGCCTTTATCGATCCCTGGGCCGATTCTCAGGGCAGCGGTTATCAGGTGGTCCAATCGCTGATCGCGGTTGGCTCGGGAGGTACGCACGGACTGGGATTCGCGCAAGGCCGGCAGAAACTTTTATTTCTGCCCTTCGCGCATTCAGATTTCATCTTTGCAGTTGTCGGCGAAGAACTCGGATTAGTCGGAGCTTCGATCGTGGTCTTTGTCTTCGCAATTTTTCTTTGGCGCGGCATGCGCGCCGCTTTGCGAGCGCCGGATCGATTCGGCATGTTGCTTGGCATCGGTATCGTCGTCGGAATCGTGGCCCAGGCTCTCCTTAATATGAGCGTCGTATTGGCGCTGGTGCCAACCAAAGGAATTCCGCTGCCATTCATTTCGTATGGTGGTTCTTCGCTGGTGCCGACCCTGGCAGGAGTAGGAATCCTTCTGAATATTTCGCAGTATGCGGCGCTGGGAAAGCGAGCCGGCTTTGACGAAGGCGACTACGAGGATGATTGGGCCGAAGCGCCACGTCCCCGGAAGCGACGAATACCGCGGCAACGCGCGACCGCCCTGGCGCGAGCGCGGTACGGGTGAGCGATGCGCGTGTTGATTGCGGCGGGCGGCACCGGCGGTCACATCTATCCCGGCATCGCGGTGGCGAAAGAGATCATGCGCCGCGATAGGTCATCGGTGGTCAGATTTGTTGGCACGGCGCGTGGTCTGGAAAATCGTTTGGTGCCCCAGGCGGGGTTTGACCTCTCGCTCATTGAAA
>QHXH01000036.1 GCA_003222855.1 Acidobacteriota bacterium | reverse complement strand
AGCTATGGCTTGCGCCTTACACCCCAAGTCGGCGGTGGCGGCTCCTTTGTCGCGCGATCGACGGGATGCTCTTTCAGCATGCGCATCGCTTCCTGCACCGCGCGTTCGAGTTGCGGATCGTGGCCGGCGATAACATCCTTCGGCCAGTTCTCGACATCCACGTCGGGCGCGACTCCTTCATTCTCGACGGCCCAACGATTGTCGCGCGCAAAGAAACCACCTCGCGGCGCGATCGCTGATCCGCCGTCAACAAACGTCGGCGTATCGGCGGTATGGACCAGTCCACCCCACGTGCGCTTACCTACGAGCAACCCGATCTTTCGATAATGAAACATGTAAGGCATCAGGTCGCCGCCTGAGCCGGCCATCTCGTTAATAATCATTACCTTCGGTCCCCAAATACCTGCCGAGGGACTGGTGAAGGGATAACGATTGCCCGCGACGTTATTAAAGTAGCCGTCAAAGTCACGCTGCAAAACATCAATGATGTAATCAGCGGCTGAGCCTCCTCCGTTGTAACGCTCATCGATGATCGCGCCTTTCTTATCCTGCTGAGAAAAGTAATAACGATTGAAACTCGTGTAGCCGGGCTGGCCGGTGTTCGGCAGATATACATAGGCAAGTTGGCCATCGGAAAGTTTTTCAACCAGCCGACGATTCGATTCAACCCACGCGCGCGTGCGCAGAGCTTGTTCAGTTGCTACCGGAATCACAACCACATGACGCGCACCATCCATCGTCGGTTTGTCGTTGACCGTCAAAGACGTTTGTCGATTGGCAGTGCCGTCGAGCAAACGATAGATATTGTCGGGCGCTTTCAACTCGACGCCGTTGATCGCGAGAATGTAATCGCCGACGTTTACGGTCGCGCCGGGAACAGCGAGCGGTGAACGCAGATCAGGATTCCAATTCTCGTTGTCATAAATGCGGGTGACTTTGTAGCGGCCGTTTTCGATCGCGAAGTCCGCGCCCAGCAACCCGCCCGGGGAATTCGGCACGTCGGGCATGTCGCCACCACGCACGTACGAATGGCCGATCGCGATCTCGGCGCCCATCATGTCGATCAGATAATTCAGATCGGCACGATGCATGACGTACGGCAACATGGCTCCGTACATTTCCTTGTCTTTGTTCCAGTCCGTGCCATGCAGGTTCGGAACATAGAGATAGTCGCGTTGATTGCGCCAGCCTTCGTTGAAGATTTGTTTGAACTCCTCTTTCGGATCGAGATACATGCGCAGCGTGAAGTTCACTCTGCCGCTGCCCGGTTGCGGCGGCGTGCGATCCGCGTCGACAATGAAGAGGGAAGGCGTAGGTGGACCAGCCGCGCCGGCGCCTGCTCCACGGCCTCCGCCACCGCCGCCGGCCGAGCGATAGACCAACTTCCGACCGTCGGCGCTCACTTCAAACGCTGTCACCCCGTTAACGAAAGTTGCTGCCTGTCGATTGCATAACCGGTAACGAATCAATTCGTTCGCGGCGCCGCCTCCGAAGCCACCACCGCCGCCCGCGCCCTGAGCGCGCGTAGCTTCCAGGTAATAAACAATTCCATCGGCGCCGGAACGCAACGACGAATATTGCCGTTCGGCAATGCCCGGCACCGAGATAATTCGCTGTCGCAATCCGTCGAATTCGATCTGCACACTGACAGGTTGTCTTGGACCACGGGCGGGTGGTGTTTGATCGCCGGCGGCGGCATCAGCGCCTCCGCCTGCCCCCGCTCCGGCCGGTGTGTCGCCGATGCATTGGCCGGGAATAGTCCGACGGCCAGTGCCAACACCGCGGTCTTCATCGCTTTCAGGAAGCAGGGGACTAGAATCAGTTTTCTTTAGGACGGCGAGATACAAACCGAAGTTCTCGTCATGATCATAAGAAGTCATGTCGAGCCATTGCGATCGCAAGCCGAAATCAGTTGAGGCGAGGAACCAGAGATATTTGCCGCTCGCGTCCCATGCGGGCCAGACTGCATCAGCAAGTCCGTCGGTCACTTGCGTGGTCTCGCCTGTCTCTGCGTTGCTCACAAAAATTGCGTGATACAAAGATCGCAGACGGCTTGCATACGCGACCCATTTGGAATCGGGACTCCAAACGGGATTGAGCGTGCGTGCCGGCACCATCCACGGATCGTTGCCGACGATTTTCGCTTTGCCGCTGGCGACATCCAGCACCCATACGTGTAGGCCGGTATCGGTGAAAAGAAGCTTTTTCGAATCAGGTGACCACGAAGGTGTGTAATAGTGCGTCGGATGATCGAGCACAATCTCACGTGGTGGAGTCAGACCATCCTGCGCTTCGATGTAGAGACGATATTCTCCGGAGCGATCGCTGAAGTATGAAATCCATTTTCCGTCCGGCGACCAGGCGGGATCGCGTTCCGCTGATGCGCTTGAATTAGTGAGATTGCGAACGTCACCTTTTTCCGCCGGGATGGTAAAGATTTCGCCGCGCGCTTCGACGGCGATCCGCTTACCGGTCGGCGACAATTCCATGTTGGTCAAACGATTAGTAACGTCTTCCCAGCGCGCCATCATCCAGGGAAAATCGCCGGTCGCTGTGATGTTGACGACGTGTTCACGGCCTGTCTTCGGATCGAGTTCATGAATATAACCGGCTTGTTCGAACACGATCGCACCAGCGCCGGAGTCGATCGTCTTCACATCATAGTCAGTGAACTTCGTGACCTGGGCCAGCTTCCTGGATTTCGTCTCATAGCTCCAGACATTTTCCACGCCATCGCGATCAGAAATGAAGAAGACTGAATCGCCTGACCACACCGGGTCGATGTCCTTGGAATCGGTCCAGGGCGGTGAGACGAGATCGTAGCTCTTTAGATCGACAATCCAGATCGGCCGATTCTGGCCGCCGCGATAGTTGCGCCGCTCATCGTCCCACGAGTTATTCATGCGATACGCGATGTGAGATCCGTCGGCGGAAATTTTTCCCTGGAAGCCGCGCGGCAATGCCATCGGTTCTTCGACGCCGCCTTCGACGGGCACAGTCCAGAAACGCGGCGCGCCACTCGGCGACCAGGTCGCGCGCGTCGACGAAAACATGATCGAACGCCCGTCAGCCGTCCATCCCTGGACCGTGTCGGCGCCTGGATGCCAGGTCAGCCGCTTCGGCTCGCCGCCATCGGCCGGGACGACATAGACGTCGAGATTGCCGGCATACTCGCCGCTGAAGGCGATCCATTTTCCGTCAGGAGAAAAATGCGGGTTTGAAGTCTGTCCTGGAAAGCTGGTAATCCGTCGCGCCATGCCGCCGGCGCGCGGCACCGTCCAAATATTTTGCGCGTAAGCGAAAGCGATTTGGGTGGCGCTCACCGTAGGCGTACGCAGCAGGCGTGTGCCGCCGGCCGTTTGCGCCTGGGCCGTGTGATGAATCGTCTTGAAGCTGAGAACTGCTACGGCAAAGAGTGCGATTAACAGAAAAGATGAGCGGCGAACGAACTTCTCCGCTGAGGTACGATGTGACATGGATTGTCCTCCAGAAAAATGGATGGGCTGCGGGGTTCTTTTAGCATGAAGCGACCGAGAGAGCAAAGCCAAAGTTTGGAGTACCGCCTTCAGGCGGCGGCTTTGGTTTGCGGTCGAGGAGCCGACTAAAGTCGGAACTCCAAACTATGCTAATTCGATCATTGCCGCCAGTGAATCTTCGTCGCTGGTCACGCGAGACGTGTGTCCTTTGCCGCGGTTGTCTTCTACCAGCAGCACGCTGCCGGTTCCGAATCGTCGCGTTTCACCATCACCGGCTGTGACTTCCCATTCGCCCGTCAAGACGAAGAACATGTTGCGTGCGGGCGAGGGATGCCAGTCGCTCGACCATCCGGCCGGTGCCTGCATAAAACCAAATCGAGTGGCCGACGTAAGTGGAGCGAGATGCAAAGGCGGCGCGGGCGGAGCGTAATCGGTCAGCGTCAAGTCGATTTCAACGTCCTCAAAATGAGATTCGCCATCGTTGTCGGCATAGAGTCTTACAATTCGCATATTTGTGTTCTCCAAAAGTGTAATCGTTGTGACATCGCTGAACGTTACTGCTCGCTGCGGATTTAGTTCTCTCAAACGAGTAACTGACGGCACCCCCTTTGCATTAGTCACTACCGACTACTCAAAGACGTTTTGAACGCGAACAATAATTATGCCGAAGGAACTAAAAGACAACACCAATTTCGAAACGAACATTGACCCGCCGGTGCCCCCGGCGCCACATTTCGATTTGAAGAGAATCGAAGCGGCCAAACCCGTCGAACCCCTTCCTAACAACCGTTGGCTGAAGATGAGACGCGCGGCGCAGCGCAAGTTTCGTGGCCGGCTCGGGTTGTTTGCTATCGTCACCGCAACAGTACTGATTATGATAGCCTTCGCCGCTTCGTTCATTGATTTCCGTCCTGCGCCGCAGGCGGCGAATGACACATCGCTTTCGAAGGAAAACACTTTCACCGAATCTGCTGCTCCACCTGAACCCGGGCCGGTCTCTATCGAGAGACCACAGACCAGATTCTCACGCGCAGAGCCGCGCCACCGCCCGAATCGCAAGACGGTTCAAGCGTGGGAAGCGATTAACCTTACGTCCGCGCCGTCTAGCGGGAAGCCAAAAGCACGCCTGGTCGCCGTGATCCACTGAGACATCCGCGTGAGCGGATGGATCTATGAATCAACTGCGCGAGTCTAGTCGGTTGACGCGAGATCCGCGCTCAAGATCCGCGAAATGCGATCTACGTGAGTTGTCAGAATAGCGTCGGACGTAGATAGCCATCATTTATTCCGACACAGATTGCCACAGCTTCAATCATTCTGATCTGTGAAAATCCGTGTGCATCCGTGGCTTGGATTTCTTTCGCTCGATTTGTCGCTGTTGAAGCTCGCTGTATAATCCAACGCTGCTTCAAATTCAATCATCAACTGTGACGTAAGGAATGGAGTTCCCTAATGCCAAAGCCAAACCAAATCGACGTCAACGCCGGCGACAATCTTTTGCTTGTCGGTACCATGAAAGGCGCGTTTCTGTTTCGCTCGGATGCGAATCGCGGAAGTTGGGAAGAAGCCGGTCCGTATTTTCCTGGGCGCAGCGTTTACGCGTTTGCTTATGACGGCCGTAACGGCCGCCAGCGATTATGGGCCGCCGTCAACAGTTCGTTCTGGGGATCATTTCTTAGTTCATCGAACGATTTTGGCAAGACGTGGAGCGATCCGGAAACTTACAACATCAAGTTTCCCGAAGACTCAGACGTTTCGCTAAAACAGATTTGGCAAATCGCGAATGATCCACACGATGCCGACGCGCTTTATTGCGGGGTCGAGCCCGCCGCGCTTTTCAAGTCAGCAGATGCCGGCGAGACATGGAGTCTCGAGCGCGGTTTGTTCGATCACCCGCACCGCACGCAGTGGATGCCAGGTGGCGGCGGATTATGCCTGCACACGATTCTTCCCGATCCGGCCCGTAGCGATCGCATGTGGATCGCGATCTCAACCGGCGGTGTTTATCGAACCGAAGATGGCGGCAAAAACTGGCAGCCGCGAAACCGTGGGATATGCGCGCGGTTCCTGCCGCCCGATCAGCAATACCCCGAATGGGGACAATGTGTGCACAAGGATGCCGGAGATTCGTGGCAGGACATCGGTAAGGGCTTGCCATCCGATTTTGGGTTCGCGATGGAGATCGATCCGAATAATGCCGACACGGTTTTCATAATCCCAATCGAGTCGGACGAGTTTCGCTGCACGCCGGAAGCCAAGCTGCGCGTCTATCGCACACGTGACGGCGGCAGTTCATGGGAGCCGTTGACCAGTGGTTTGCCGCAAGAGGATGCCTTCGAAACGATTCTGCGCGACAACATGAAAGCCGACGCAAATAATCCAACCGGACTGTACTTCGGCACGCGCAACGGCAAGCTGTTCGGATCCACGGATGGCGGCGACTCGTGGATGATGATCCGCGAAGGCTTGCCGCCCATCACTTGCGTAAAGACAGCAACGATCAATTAAACAAGTCTTAACATCCCCGGCCGAACTAAATTCGCTCGAGCACGTTTAAGCGAGAGAATCTCGATCTGACGGTTTCGGCTTCGTCCCAAAGCGACGTCTTCGTGTGGATTGGTTTTGTGTTCGTGTGATTTCGTGGTCTGCGTTGTAGATGAATCAACAAAAACCAAACCACGAAATCACACGAAAGAGTAATCGCGAAAAGACACAAAGGTCATCAACCAACCTATCCATCTTGAGCCAGGGGTCGACAATGATAACTCGAATTACGGCAATTTCGGTTTTGTTCTTGCTGATGTTGAATTCGTACTCGTTCGGTAAGCCGCGCCAGGACCACAAGCTGGTCCAATTCCAAATGGCGATCATGAAAAAAGGGCCGGAGTGGACGACTATGAAACCGGATCTTCGGAATCAGATCATGTTGCAGCATCGCCACAGTGTTGTGGCCTTGCTCAGTTCGGGCAAGATAGTCATCGCCGGACCGTTTTCTGACGATACGGACACGGCCGGCATTTTCGTTTTGCGAGTACCAGCCGCTGAAGCGAGGACTCTGGTTGACGCAGATCCGGCGGTGAAGGCAGGTCTGATGACGGCTGAGATGCATCCCTGGTATTCCGAAGATATTTTTCAGAAAGCCAGCGTGCCGCTAAAGTTCGACAGCGTGTATCTCGGATTCCTGAAGAAAGGGCCGAATCGCAAAGACGGCGACGATAAAGATCCCCAGATCCAGGAGCTACAGAAAGCTCATATCGCAAACATCGAGCGATTGGCGGGGCTGAAAAAGCTTGTCGTTGCCGGGCCGTTTGGTGATGAGGGTGAGCTGCGGGGGATTTTTGTTTTTCGAGTTGGTTCGCTGAAAGAAGCGCAGGACCTTGCCGCGACCGATCCGATGATCAAGATTGACAGGCTAAGACT
>QHXH01000035.1 GCA_003222855.1 Acidobacteriota bacterium | reverse complement strand
GCGGATGGCAGTTTTCAGGTGCAAATCACCGCCCCCGACAGCATACGCGAGGCAACCGTTCAGGCGTCAGATTCACAAGGCAATACCAGCAATTACCGAGTCGCCCTCACCAGAACCAGCTAGACCGAACAGCAAACGAACGGCACGCCCCGGCCAACCGACATCCTCAGATTAAGCGAAGGACAGAGTGCCGGATGAAGAAAACCGTCATAGCGATCTCAGACGAAACGGCTGAGCTCTCGTCTGAATCAATCTCGATTCTTCAGCATGCAGGCATAGCGGTTCGGCCGGGCCGGCTGAATCCCTCCGCCTATGATTGCGAGCCGACGAATAACGATCCAGCGACCATCGTCGCTGTCGTTTATGAAGTTCCGCTGGGTTTTTCAAGCCAGAGCCTGCGTAAGATGTCTCAGAAAGCGCGCTCTCTCTGGCCGGCTGTTCCGCTAATTGCATGTATCACTACGGGTCTTGATCGAGGGAATGAATTGGGCCAGCTTATCCTGCACGCGGGCTTTGACGCCATGGCCGAGAGTGCGGCGCAATTGCCTGCCTTGTTACGTGAAGTTGAAGAGCAGACTGAGTCGGGCGATTTGCCCCGGCCGTTTAAGCGGTTACCCGAGCAGATTACTTTTATGCTTCCCGCTTCACTGCGCAAGCAACAGTTGTGCGGCGCGTTCGCTTTGATTGCTTCGCTTCATGCGGCGATGTGTGAGGACGAGGCCGGATCGTTTGCAGTCAACGGCTTGGGCCGATTGATTAGTGCGGACCGTTGGGCCATCTACCTCGCGCGAGAGAATCGGGCCGACCGGCTCAGGTTAGGAGCCCTGGTCGCGAGAGAATTTTCGCGAGACCATTCTTTATCGTTTGACCATGAATGGCAGCGCGAGCTGCTGGAAACTGCTGTTTCGGCTGCTGCGGTTGCAGGCAAAACAGCGGAAGAAGCCGTCACGAGGATGATGGCAGTTAAGCGATCCGAAAAAGGAAATCGAATCGTGGCCGCGCCATTGTTCAGTGAGGACCGAGTCATTGGCGTGGTGGAAGGATTACGCCGTGTCCCGAATTCCCGAGCATTCTCCCGAGCTGAGCTCGCCCTATTGACCGCGGTTACGCCCGCGATCGCCATGGCGTTGTCGAATTCAGTTCGCATCGCCGAGGCTGAACGGTTGTCGTCAACTGATGAACTCACCCGACTTCACAACGCCCGCTATCTTCGTCAGTTCCTGGTAAATGAGATCAAACGCGCCCGGCGATATCACACCAGAGTGGCGGCACTGTTTCTTGATCTGGATGACTTCAAGCGCGTGAACGATCTTCACGGTCATCTTGTAGGATCGCATTGTTTGATGGAGGTAGCGGGCTTGCTATTGCCGTCAATCCGGGACACCGACTGCGTCGTTCGATATGGTGGCGACGAGTTTGTAGTGATTTTACCGGAAGCTGGTTCCGAAGACGCCACGCTCGTGGCGGATCGGATTCGCGCCAAAATAGAAGGGCATCGCTTCACGGGTGGACGCCGGTTGGGAATCTCGTTTACGGCCAGTATCGGAGTAGCGGTCTTTCCCGACAATGCGCCGTCGCCGCGTCAACTCATCTCTTGCGCCGATCAAGCGATGTACGCCGCGAAGGCGGCCAACAAGAATTGTGTTCGGCTTGCCGCCACCTCCGACCCATCTCAAGCTGCTGACGAGTTGCACGACCTGACGCAGAGTGAGAAACAATTTCAAAGAATTCCCGACGAGAGGTTCATTTCGTGATAGCGTTAGGAAACGAATCGTTGTATCTTTGTTTGTTCGGTTCTGCTCCGGTGAGTTGTTTTATTAATTTGCCAGGTCGCTTGCGCCCATCGCGGCTTCCAGCCGCACTCAGATTAACCGCTCACCTCTTCAGACAATTCATTTTTCCGTCAGGGAAATCGATTTCAAATGGGTCTAAAATCTATCTTTAGTCTATTTTCGAGCGATCTAGCCATCGACCTCGGAACCGCTAATACACTCGTCTATGCAAAAGGCCGCGGCATAGTAGTTTCGGAACCCTCAATCGTGGCCATCAACAAGGTCACCAACGCCGTGGAGGCGGTGGGACGCGATGCGAAAGAGATGTTAGGCCGCACGCCCGGCAACATCGTTGCTATCCGTCCGATGAAGGATGGTGTGATCGCGAACTTTGAGGTGACGGAAAAAATGTTGCAGCACTTCATACGCAAAGCTCACAACGGCAAGACGTGGGTCAGCCCGCGTGTGGTAATCGGAATTCCGTCGGAGATCACCCAGGTTGAGCGGCGCGCAGTCGAGGATTCGGCTTATCGCGCCAAGGCATCCGAGGTTTATTTGGTTGAGGAAGCGATGGCCGCTGCGATCGGGGCCGGACTTCCGATCACCGAACCACACGGCAACATGGTCGTCGATATCGGCGGTGGCACAACCGACATCGCGGTGATCAGTTTGAGCGGTATTGTCTATTCCCGTTCGGTGCGCGTGGCGGGCAACGAAATGGATGAAGCGATCACGCAATACATCAAACGTAAATACAACCTGCTGATCGGCGAGCGCACAGCTGAAGCGATCAAGATTGAATTGGGTTCCGCGTTTCCTTTGGATGAAGAGCTCTCTTTTGAAGTACGCGGTCGCAACTTGATCGAAGGGATACCAAAAACGATCACGATCACGGATGAAGAGATTCGCGAAGCGCTGGCCGACTCAGTGTCGACGATTATTAACGCTGTCCGCGTTGCGCTTGAGCGCACTCCGCCCGAGCTTTCAGCTGACATCGTCGAGCGCGGAATTGTTTTGACCGGAGGCGGCGCGTTACTGAAGAACCTGGACAAACGGCTGTCGATCGAAACCGGTCTTCCCGTGTCGCTGGCAGAAGACCCGCTGGCGTCAGTTGTGCTGGGTACCGGCAAAATGCTTTCAGACTTCGATTTATTGAAGCGCGTAAAGTGGGACAATAGTTTGACGACGGGAATGTAGGAATGGAGGTCAGAAGTCAGCGATCAGAGATCGGCGCAAACTCAACACCTAAGGCTGACATCTGATCTGTGACCTCTGGTTTACAATGGCCGCAATTCGCACGCAAAGAGAAATTCGCCAACGCGCGCCGTGGTGGTTGTTTGCGTTGCTGGCACTTAATTTCGGGCTGATGACCTATGACGCGCGCGATGCAGATACCAAGCAGCGAAAGATTCGTTCGCTTGCGCAAATGGTGATGTACCCACTGCAACGGGGAACGTCTGGCAGCGCGAACTGGTTTGGAGGACTCTTTGGGAACATTGGCGAGCTGCGTCGCGCTGCCACAGAAAATCAACAGTTACGAAAACAACTTGCGGACATGCAAACCGAGTTGCGCGAAAATCGCGAACGGGCAGCTGAGGCCGGACGGCTTGAGGAACTGCTGAAGTTGACGGAATCGACCCAGTACAAATCCATCGCGGCGCATGTGATCGCGCGCGATCCTTCCATGTGGTTCGACAGTATTACGATTGATAAGGGGCGATGGGCCGGCGTTGAGGTGAATATGCCCGTCGTTACCGCCGGCGGGATTGTTGGCAGAGTGGTGTCGACCAGCCCGCTGAGCTCGCAAGTTCTGCTGGTCACTGATGAACGATCAGGCGCCGGCGCGGTGGTCGGGCAACTCAATCAGTCGACAGCGATGGGATCTGTGAAGGGCATGGGCGAAGTTGGCCTGCTGGAGATGCGTTATGTGTCAGGGAATGAAAAAGTAGAGACTGGCGAGATGGTGATAACGACCGGACAGGACGGAATTTATCCGGCCGGTTACAATATTGGCGAAGTGATCGAAGTGCGGTCCGGATCGGCGACTCAGGCACTAGTGATTCGCATTCGACCAAGCGCCGGATTAGAACGAGTGAAAGAAGTTGCCGTCCTCACGTATCGTGCGCCCCAGCGCGCCGAACCTGATCAAACTCTCCCGAACGTGGAAAAGAAAACCAGTAAGCAGTAGGCAGAAGGCAGTCGGCAGGAGTTGTGGCTTGGTTAGCATATGCACTTCGACAAGGTTGACCTCCGCGATGAAAAATTCAATGTCTGCTGCCGCGACTGCATACTGCCCACTGCTTACTGCCTATTGCACTAACCCATGCGCCAACTGACAGTCGCGATATTTCTAATCGTGGCCATAGCTCTACAGTCAGCCTTGCGCGCTGTCTGGCAGCCGCTGGGATTCATAGACTTCGCGCTGGTGCTGGTGGTTTATTTTGCTTTGCAGCGCGAACCTCTGTTGGCTTTGATCACGGCGGCCGCTGCCGGGCTCGCGCTCGACTTAATAAGCGGTCCCCCGGCGTTGCTGGGTGCGGGTGGATTTGCAAAAGTAGTCACGGCTTACGCAGTGTACTTTGTGGCCTCACGCGTAATGCTCGACACTACCCTACTGCGCATTCCGGTTCTGGTTTGCGCGAGTATGATTGACAACCTTGTGTATGTTGGGATGCATCGATTGCTTGGGCAGCGTCCGCCGATGCCTTTTGTCCAGTCGCTGTCCTACAAGTTGATCGCGACGACGGTCGCGGGAACGATTTTGCTTTACCTGTATGATTCCTATTTCAGTGGTAAAGCGAGACAGCGCCGTCAATTTACTGTACGACGAAGAGTGGCGCGCCGGCCATCGGCAGCAGCGAGAAGAAGATGAAATTCGTTGATGATTCACAAAATCTGCGTGTGCGCCTGCGATTAATCCAGGTGCTGGTGTTATTGCTGCTGGGCGTGCTTTGCGTGCGCCTGTACCTCCTGCAGATCGTCAACGGCTCGCGTTATGCTGAAATTGCCGAGAATCAGCGTATCCGCCTGTTGCCCATTCCGGCGCGGCGGGGTGCCATTTTTGATCGTAACGGCAATCAACTCGTCGATTCACGTCCCATATACAGCATTATCCTCTCCCGCGAAGTTACCAAGAGTGTTGAGTACTCCCTGATCAAGCCGCTCTCGGACGGACTGCAACTTGATTCAGAGATTCTCCGCGAACGCTTTGATCAGGTGAAGTTGCAGCCAGCCTTCGAATCAATCATGATCAAAGAAGGGGCCACCCAGGCGGACCTTGTGTGGGTTGATGCGCATCAGCTCGAGTTTCCCACCTTACGAATCGAAGAAACTCCACAGCGCCGCTATCCTGACAATGGATTGTTATGTCACGTCCTTGGCTACGTGGGTGAGATCAGCCCAGACCAGCTTAAGCAACCGGAACTTCGCGAAAAGGGTTACAAACCTGGTGACATCATCGGTCAGGAAGGTTTGGAAGCGGTCTATGACGAATATTTGCGGGGGCGTGACGGTTATCGCAAAGTCATCGTAGACAGTCGCGGACACATTCAAAATGAAGTCGAGCGCGTCGAACCGCAATCGGGCCAGGACATCGTCATCACGATCGATCTGGATCTGCAAAAGGCCGCGGAAGAACAGTTGCGAAAGTCGCCACAAGGGCGCGGCGTGATCATCTCGATGGATCCGAACAACGGCGAGATTTTGGCGCTCGCTTCCGCTCCGACATTCGATCCGAACCTTTTCTCTCAACGGATTACGACGAAAGAAGGCCGCGCGGAATATCAGAAGCTGCTCAACGATCCCGATCATCCGCTCATTAATCGCGCGATTCAAGGCAAATACCCGCCGGGCTCGACCTGGAAACCTTTGATGGCTACTGCGGGATTGAAGCAGGGAGCGATTTCGATTGACAGCTCGAATCTGGTTTGCGGCGGGGGGATCACGCGGCAATCACGGCTCGCCCAACGTGCATTTCGCAATTGAGCATTCATGCGACGGCTATTTCTATCGGCTGGGATTGAAGATGAAGCTCGAGGGCATTCAAACGATGATCGATATGTTCGATCTCGATAAGCGCACCGGCATCGACCTTCCGCATGAAGTCGTCAGCACTACTCCGTCGAGAGAGTTGAAAGCCAGGCTCTATCCGAAGGATCCTGAATGGAAAGACATCGACACGGTTTATTCTTCATTCGGCCAGGGTGAAGACGTGTTGACGCCGATGGCGCTGCTGCGGGCGCACTCCTCGATTGGCATGAAGGGGAAGATGTACGTGCCGCACCTGTTGCAAGAGGTGCACGCAATTGCTGCCGTGGGAAACGATCCGACCCGCTCCGATTACCGGCCCGAGCGACCCGCGCATACCTTCGAGCGGGCCGCGCCGAAAAATCTCGGCATTCCGGTGGACCAGAGCGATCTGGTGGTTCATGCGATGTGGTCTGTGGTGAACGGAGCGGGCACGGCAACTGGAATCAAGCTGGTTGGCTTTGACATCGCCGGCAAAACGGGCACCGCGCAAGTAGTCAGCCTGGGCAAGGAAGGCAGCGAGCACAAAGATCATTCGTGGTTCGTTTCGTATGCGCCGGCATTCAAGCCTGAGATTTCGTGCGTAGCGTTGATTGAAAACGCCGGACTCGGGTCGCGTTTTGGAGCGCCGGCAGTCCGCGCGATCTACGACGTCTACTACGCTAAGACGCGGACGGTGAAAGACAAGCCCGACAACAATATCGCTTTGAAGGTTCGATAGGGTTTACTGCTCGGTTAACCGATTACTGCTTACTGATTTACCCCATGGTCGCTATTCTACAAAAACGCAGACTCCGCGACTTCGATTGGCTGATTGCAGTACTGGCAATTGGGATCGTTTCGTTTGGCGCGTGGGA
>QHXH01000034.1 GCA_003222855.1 Acidobacteriota bacterium | reverse complement strand
TATATCACAACTCGCCTTGCTCGTCCGAACTTATTTAGATCGCGGTGTCGTTAGCACATGATATGTCCGATCTGATTAGCAGATGAAGTGTCCGATCTGAGCGGCGGGGTGAAACTGCATGACAGGATGCAGGTTATGAAGCAGATGACCCCAGCCGCAGTGGAGCGGGCAATGAAACTACAGGACGTGATGTTGCGAGCGATGGCCAAGCGGATCACCTGGTATCAGGCGGCTGAGATACTGGGACTCAGTGGGCGGCAGATGCTGCGCTGGCAAACCCGGTTTAAGCACGAAGGATATGAAGGATTATTTGATCGGCGCCGAGGGGTACCCTCACCGAAGCGAGTGCCGCTCGAGACCGTGGAGAGGGTGCTGCGGTTGTACCAGGAGCAGTACTTTGATTTTAACGTGCGGCACTTTCACGAGAAGCTGACAGCCGAGCACGGGATCACCTTGAGTTACACCTGGGTGAAGGCTGCATTACAGGGAGCTGGTCTGGTGAAGGCGCGGAAGCACCGTGGGAAGCATCGTAAACGGCGGCCCCGGCGTCCGTTGCCGGGAATGTTGTTGCACATCGATGGTAGCCAGCACCGCTGGTTCTGTGACGATCGCTGGTACGACCTGCTGGTGATCATGGATGACGCCACCAGCGAGGTCTACTACGCCCAGTTGGTGAGCGAAGAATCAACCGCCACCGTGATGATCGGCTTACGCGCAGTGATTGAGCAGCAGGGAGTGTTTTGTGCTCTTTATAGCGATCGAGCCAGCCATTTCTTCCTCACGCCTAAGGCTGGAGAACCGGTGGACCACCATCGTTTGACCCAGGTCGGCCGGGCCTTGCGAGAGTTGGGGATTCAGATGATTCCAGCTTATTCACCCCAGGCGCGCGGGCGCAGCGAACGCGGCTTCAGCACCTGGCAGGGACGGCTGCCGCCGGAACTGCGGGTGCGGCAGATCAAAACTCTGGCGGAGGCCAATCGCTTTCTGCGGGAGCAATACGTGCCGCAGTTCAACCAGCGTTTCAGTAAGCCGGCCAGTCAACGCGGGACTGCTTTCGTGCCCCTGCGACGCAAAGACCTGGATTTAATCTTCGCCCTGCAACACGAGCGCGTAGTCGCCCGCGATAACACGGTGAGTTTCGCCAATCAAGTCTGGCAACTCGAGCGCTGTAAGTTGCGCGCGACGCTGGCAGGTTGTCGAGTCACCATTCATGAGCATCTGGACCAGACGATCTCGATCACCTTTGGTCCTCATCTGGTCGGCCGCTACAACGCGGCGGCTGGGCCCCTCGAGTTCAAAACCAAGACTGTGGAAATGGTGGGAAAGTCAGGCCAAAAAAGCAGCCTGACTCTCCCACTCATTCCCACAGTCACTACTACTTGCTAACTAGCTTTATGAGGAAAACCAAATCGGACATTTCACTTGCTATAAAAACCGGACATTTTAATTTGCTAAGAACAGAGTTTTTTCATTCAAATCGGAAGTTTTTTCAATAAGGGGGGCGCGCCTAATTCCCCGGGGGAGACGGCGGAAAGAACGAGTCAATTGCTCGCATAAATCTCTTCTTCAACCTGCGCAACAGTTTTGCCGGTCTCTCCTGTTACCGCAGGTTCACGGTCATTCATCACCGCCCCAACAAAATCTCTAATCAGCGGGGCGTGCAAATTCGCGTCGGGCGAATGCGCTTCGACGCGTTCACCCGCATCGCTGGTGACCTGCATCGTTCCTTCGTTCCAGGCAGGCACATGAATCGAACCAAGAGAGCCAAAGAGATGGAATGTATCCTGCGGCTCGCGAGCCGCGTGCGTGACCGAGAGCACCGCGCAAGTCCCGCGCTCGAACTGAAAAAGAGCTGTCGCAGTGTCTTCGACTTCTCGCTCGAACAAGACGTTTGCGGTCAACGCTCTGACTTCGGAAATCGGGCCGAGGATGTTCGTCAGCATCTCGATGCGATGACAACCAAAGTCGAACATCGGCCCGCCACCAGATCGATCTTTTCGCAGCAGCCAGTAACGCGGATGATCCGTTGGTGGACTAAAAGATTCAAAAGCATTTATCTGAGCCAGGACGGGCTCTCCGATTTCACCCGATTGGATGATTTCCTTAACGCGTTCAATCACTGGATAGAAATGCCGGTAGTAAGCGACGCCGAGCTTCACCTTGTTAGCGCGACAAGCATCGATCATGCGATCGCATTCGTCCACATTCATCGCCATTGGCTTTTCGCAGAGCACATGTTTCCCGGCTTCGGCGGCGGCGATCGTCTGGGCCGCATGCAAATTGACGGGCGTGGCGATGTAAACCGCATCTATCTCCCGATCAAGAAGTAGTTTCTGCCAGGCGCTGTACCATTTTCTCGCACCAAATTCTCTGGCGAAGGATTCGGCAAGCTCGACACGCTCGCGACTGACAGCCACGAAATCGCAGTCAGCCGAATCGCGCAGCGCCGGCGCGACTCTCTTGCGCGCGATATCGCCGCAACCGATCAATCCCCACGCGAGTTTCTTCATGAAATCATTCTTATGTCCGACAAACTTCAGTTTGTCGTGCGTTCTTTCCTTTCAACCGTCGCGCGTTCCCTGACCAGGACACTTCTAAACACTCGTCGGATTCGACAAGCTAAAGCCTGTCGGACATCAATCAATCCAGAAACGATTTCCAGTTTTGCGGGCGAACGACTTGAGTCGCGGCGTCTCGCCAGCGGCGGTACCGCGAATACTCCGCGCGAATCTGCCGTTGAAACTGGCGTTGTCTTCATTGATCCCGAAACGTCGGTTTTTTAGCGCACCCACAGGACCGGCTGCCGAATGAAGAAGTTGCGAATGACTTCTTCGACCTGAGAGTCTGCCGGCAACTTCTTCCAAAGCTCCAGATAGTCCGGACGATCTAAAGCAATGCCGGCAAACAAGAGACTGCTCTGGCGCCTGGGCCATTCCTTGTCATACATCACATCTGGTTTCAGCGGCCACGATTTCTTGTCGCGTATGAAAGGCGCCATGTATTCCATCGCACGACGAAAACCGCGGCCATTGGCCGTTTCGAACGCAAAAAGATTGTCCGCCGGGGTCGAAAGAATCCGGCAAATAGTCGCCATCGCTTCCAAGTTAAAAAGCGAATAGCCGTACGGTTTCGTCCGGCGCAACTCTTCGGGGAAACTGCCGTCCGACGCAATTTGATTTGGCACAATCACGGCCCTGAATCGCTCACGACAGTACTCGAGCAGTTTCTGATCGCGGGTTAAGTGCGCAAACGCCGCCACCTGCATGACCCAACAGGTCGTGTGATTGTTCCTGGCATCGCGCTCTTCAATTCCATTCTTGCTCGTGGTCATCCATTGAACATAATCCGCGAACCATTGCTCGATTGCTTTGGCTTCGCTCGCAGATAGCGCGCCTGAAGCTTCCATTGCTTCGATCGCGCGCGCGACTTCAACCAAATGAATCGTATCGATAATGCCGGTCCCGCGACCGGTTGTGCGCCCGTGAATGGCCTGCGCATATTGCAGGTTCGGATTCATCCGCGTGCGTTCGTCGATGAACCACGCGCGAAGATGTGAAGCTGCGTGCGCCGCATAGCGCTTGTCGTTTGTCAGTTTCCACGCTGCGACGAGCGCCGGGACCTGCACGCTGAATCGCATGAGCGCGCGGCGATGCTCGACAAAGTTATCGGGATTCGACATGCCGTCGCGCTGAATGTAAGGCCCATTCGGATCTTTTGGATCGGGCCACCAGTAATCAGCCTCGGAAAAAAAGTCGTGTGGCCCACCCGCACTGCGCGGACTGGATGAAGCGGTAACTGTTGTCGGCTTCTCGGAGAGATATTGGCCGGCGGCCTTAAGGACGCGCGCGCGATCGAAAGTGGCGACGCTGAACTTTGACTGTTCTACCGCGCTCGTCAAAAAGTTTTGTGAAAGGAAAATGAAAGCTAAAAGGCAACGGGCGACCGTACCACTGGGAGCGCGGGCGCCCCGCCCGCATTGAGCGCGAAGCGCGAACAAAAATGTGTCAGCTCCCGTCATTTGTTCCGAACCCGAGCGTCCACTCACCACACATGCGGGCGAGGACGCCCGCGCTCCCAGTTTAGAGATCAAACCTGGCCACAAATCCGCCCCCCGCGCGCATTTTGATCATCAGACTATCGCGATGACTAACCGATTGGTTTTCAATCGTCACTGCGGCTGGTTCATTCTCCTGATCGCGAACGAGCATCGCCCGATACTTCCCTCCCCGTAGGAAACCAAGAGACACATGAATGGTCCTGCCGGTTAGACCGTTCATTATCCCCACGAACCACCTGTCGCCGGTACGTCGCGCGAACACGGCCAACTTGCCGATCTCCGATTGCGGCAGCACGATTGTTTCATCCCAAACACTCGGGATCGACTTGATCAATTCGGCGGCCGGATTCTCAAGAATATGCTGCGGATGCGCGCCGTAGATCATCAAGGGCGAGGTGAAGACGATTGCCGTGGCAATTTGGTGCGCCCAGGAAGTCTCCCGCCGGCGTTCACCGAAATGCACGGGAGTGTAATCCGCGTGACCGGCGAGAAAGCGCGTGAATGGCAGCGTCGTGTTGTGGACTGAGCGCAAATTCATGCTGCGGTATTCCAGGCCACGAATTGCTTCGCGGGTCATCTCGTTGGGCCAGGTGCGTGATTCGCCGGCAGGCTTGTTGGCCCCGTGGAACTCAACCATGATTTTGTGCTCAGCCGAACTGCGCAGGAGTGCCTGATACACGTCGATAATCTCTTTCGCTTCGTGATCGAAGAAGTCGATCTTCGCGCCCACTACACCCACGCGGTTCAAAAGCGAGAAGAAATCTTCGCGAGCTTGCGGCGTGCGCAGAGTGCGGCTGTGCTTCCAAAACCAGAGTCTGACGTCTTGTTGGTTCGAGTAATCAACCAGATCACGCATTTGCGTTTCAGTCCAACGCTGCCAGATTCCTTCGACTACGTTGTATTCAAAGCCGAGCTGACCGGCAAGCCGCGAAAACTCTTTTATTCCCTCGTAATTATTCTCGCCGCCATCGAGATAACGCCAAACGGCGCGTCCAGGCCTTATCCAATCGGTTCTTAATCCCTGCGGAAAGATATTCTTGTCCGGGGGCGGTGAAAGATTGTTGATTATGTCGCAGTTGACAAGAGTATTCAGATCAGACCCGATCATGATCACGCGCCACGGAGTCGTGATCGCTCCGTCGATCGCGGCAGGCTGTGACAAGCGTTTCGCCTCATCTTTTCCGTAACGCAAATCGAATGGATGACTCACCGGCAACGCGTGGCCCAAGACAGTAG
>QHXH01000033.1 GCA_003222855.1 Acidobacteriota bacterium | reverse complement strand
GCTTTGTGAGGAAGCTTGCGAGAAGAATTCCTAACCTGCCGGATTGGAAATTCGAACTACCTCACGTCTGCACAGATTATTGGTTAATCGGAACGAGCGGCACGGTTAGCTCCCGTATGGCCATGAGATGCCGCGCTTCAACAAGAATGTCTGTTTGCCGCTGGGATTCAGCTACACGCGGAATTCGAAGTGGTTCTGAGTTCAATGCTAAGATCAGCTACGGAGTGGCT
Organism: Acidobacteriota bacterium; assembly: GCA_003222855.1. GTDB lineage: Bacteria > Acidobacteriota > Blastocatellia > Pyrinomonadales > Pyrinomonadaceae > UBA11740. Next base: position 11,658 of record QHXH01000033.1, on the reverse strand, counting down.
AACGATTTTCGACGGGATAAAGCACCGATGAAGGTGGTCACCCCGAGGTGCCCGCTAAACACATGTCACAGAACCTAAACCATGCGGAGCATTTTGCCGGTAAGCATGTTTTGATAACCGGTGGACTGGGTTTCATCGGTTCGAATTTGGCCCGCCCGTTAGTAGCAGCGGGGGCTCAAGTCACGATCGTGGATAGTTTGATTCCTCAATACGGTGGGAATCTCTTCAACGTCGACGGTATTCAAGATTGCGTGCGGGTCAACATTGCCGACGTCCGCGACCCCCACAGCATGGCTTACCTCGTACAGGAACAGGATTACCTGTTCAACCTTGCAGGCCAAACCAGTCACCTGGATTCAATGGCCAATCCGCATGCTGATCTGGAGATCAACTGTCGCGCGCAACTATCCATTTTGGAGGCCTGTCAGAAACATAATCCGAACGTTAAAATCGTGTTCGCCAGTACGCGCCAGATTTATGGTAAGCCGGATTATCTTCCGGTCGATGAGGCCCATCCGCTAAGACCAGTCGACGTGAATGGCATCAACAAGATGGCTGGTGAGCGGTATCACATACTCTACAACAACGTCTATGGCATACGCGCAACGGCGCTCAGGCTTACTAACACCTATGGGCCGCGCATGCGCATCCGTGACGCGCGTCAGACTTTCCTGGGCCTGTGGATACGCCTCATTGCTCAGGGGCGACCGTTCGAGGTTTGGGATGGACAACAATTGCGCGACTTCACTTTCGTTGATGACACCGTTGACGCGATGCTCGCGGCGGCCATGAATGAGCGGGCCAACGGGCGCGTCTTTAATCTAGGTGGAGAGCGAGCTATCACATTAAAAGAGCTCGCAGATCTTCTTATACAAGCCAACGGCGGAGAAGGCCGCTACGAAATACGGTCTTTTCCCCCAAACCGCAAACCGATAGACATCGGCGATTACTATGCTGATTACACATCTATCTCGGAGGCCCTGGGCTGGCAGCCGCGCGTACACCTGCGTGAAGGGTTGGAGTTAACGCTTAAGTTCTTCCGTCAGCATTTAGAGAAGTATTTGTAAATAACGAAACGTAATAGAGTTCATAGATGGTGTCGCTTTCCATACCGCAAAGCAGTCCGCTGGCAAATTATCTAGCTCACAGCGATGAGATTGACTCAGCGCTCAGACGATGTCTTAAGAGTGGCTGGTACATTCTTGGCCAGGAGGTTGCGTCGTTCGAGAAGGAGTTCGCCGCTTACCTGGGCATCGCTCACGCGGTCGGCGTCGCCAACGGAACAGATGCGCTGTACCTTGCATTGCGGGCGTGCGATGTGGCGCCCGGAGACGCAGTTCTTTCGGTTTCGCACACAGCCGTCGCCACCATCGCTGCCATCAAATTGTGCGGCGCAACTCCAGTTTTCGTTGACATTGACCCCGCTACATTTACGATGGATGTTGGACGATTGGAAGAGACCGTCAAGAATTATCGCGGACGTTTCAAGGCAATTGTCCCGGTTCATTTGTACGGACATCCCGCGCATATGACGGATATCATGGACGTTGCTGCGCGCTATGATTTGCGCGTGGTGGAAGACTGCGCGCAGGCGCACGGCGCCACATGGGAAGACCGCAAGACAGCAACGTTCGGCGATATCGCAGCGTTCAGTTTTTATCCCACGAAAAACCTTGGGGCACTCGGCGATGGCGGCGCGGTCGTTACCCATGACGGCGGACTGGCCGACCGTGTGCGCCTGCTACGAGAATATGGTTGGGAAGAGCGCTATATTAGCAAGAGCGTAGGTATTAACAGTCGTCTCGACGAGCTACAGGCCGCAATCCTACGCGTCAAGCTGCGCCATTTGGATGAAGATAACAGTCGCCGCATCAGCCTGGCCCGGCTTTACACTGCGGCCCTGACTGATCAGGAAAGAATAACTCTTCCTCAAACCGCGAGCGAAGCAACTCATGTATTCCATCAATACGTTATACGCGTCGCAGAGCGCGACTCTTTGCGAAACTACCTGCGCGATCGCGGCACGGGTACGTTGGTTCATTACCCAGTCCCGGTTCACCAACAGCCTGCTTACGCCGGGTGTTTCAAATTGTATAGTCCGCTGTACGAGACGGAAGCTGCCGCGCGTGAGATTCTGAGTTTGCCGCTCTTTCCTGAGATGACTGGGGAGCAATTGGAAACAGTGGTGCAGCAATTGCGCGCGATAACTTCTGTGCGGAAAAGGCGTGCGCGCTCAAAACGCAAACAAATGATCACTCCTGTTACGAGGGCAGCGTTTTAAGGACTCCCGGCGCGCGTGATCACGCCGGAAAGCTCGAGATCGATGGCTGAAACATTAGGTTCATTGTGCGACAAGCTGGCGACAGTCAAGCTCAAGCTGTGGCATACCCACGATGCGGAACGCTTGCAGAGTCTGCGCGACCAGGAGCAGCAACTTCATCGGGAGATTGATGAATTCGTGAGCGCGGCGATTTCAGGCCGCATTCCGATTGAGCGACTGACGTTTGCACAAAACAAAGTCTACAAAAAAGAAGGCAATGTCGTTCCGGAATTTAAGGGCACGCTGGGAGAAAGTTTTGCCCAATTGGCCCAGACTGTTTGTAAACTGTGGCATGTGCAGGAAAAAGTGTATGAGTTTGAAAGCGTGCCGGCGGATCAAAAAGACAGCGTCATCAAGGAATTGGCAATCGTGAATCTGGAAAGAAATCAATCCATCGATGGACTCGATCAGCGGTTTCGCGCAATGATCGAAGCGGCGCGCACCACTAAGTAACTGTCTTCACCATTCACCCATCACAAATGCATTACCACTTGATTGGAATTTGCGGCACTGCGATGGCTTCGCTCGCGGGAATGCTGCAAGCTCGCGGGCATCGTGTGACCGGCTCTGATGAAAATGTTTATCCGCCGATGTCGACGATGCTCGAGGCGCTGGGCATTGAAATCATGAAAGGCTACGATGCCGCCAATGTTGCGGCGCCTGACTGCATCGTGGTGGGAAACGCGATCCCGCGCGGCAATCCGGAAGTTGAAAGTGCGCTCGATCGCCGCCTCACCTATCGCTCGCTGCCGGAAGTTCTCAAGGAAGAATTCATTCGTGGTCGACGTTCTTTGGTGATCACAGGCACGCACGGCAAGACCACCGCGACCAGTTTAGCTGCCTGGATTATCGACCAGGCGGGTTTGAATCCTTCATTTCTCGTCGGCGGGGTAGTACAAAATTTTGGCGTGAGTTTTCGCGTCACCGGCAGCGATTACTTCATCATTGAAGGCGACGAATACGACACCGCTTACTTCGACAAGGGTCCGAAGTTCATGCATTACCTGCCTGAGGTCGCAATCGTCAATAACATTGAATTCGATCACGCGGACATCTACAAAGATCTCGACGCGGTCAAACTCGCGTTTCGTCGCTTGATGAATCTGGTGCCGGGAAACGGCAAACTGATCGCCGGCTGGGATAGTCAGCCGGTCCGCGACGTGGTCGCGTCGTTTGGCTCAAAACTCTTTACCAGGCTGGAAACCTTCGGAACTTGCGACGAGGCGGACTGGCAGGCGCGCAACATTAACTATTCCGAAGGGATGACTCACTTTGATGTGTTTCGCGAAGGCTCAAAATGGGCCGAGTTTCAGACTCCGTTAATTGGTGAGTTTAATATCCGCAACTGCCTGGCGGTGATCGTGGCTGCCGACGCCTGGGGAGTTGAGCGCCAGGCGATTATTGACGCCCTCGCGACTTTCAAGAGCGTGCGCCGCCGTTGTGAAGTGCGCGGTGAAGTCAGCGGCATTACGGTCATCGATGACTTTGCTCATCATCCAACAGCCGTGCGCGAAACGCTCGCGGCGCTGAAATTGAAGTACCAGGACCGCCGGCTGGTCGCGGTCTTCGAACCTCGCTCGCGCACTTCATGCCATGCGACTTTTCAAAAAACCTACGTCGACGCATTCGCGCCGGCAGATTACGTGATCGTCTCGCGCGTGTACGACTCGCAACGCGCCGCCGAGATGGGTGGTGTGCTCGATATCGAAAAACTGATTGAAGATATTTCCTCGCAAAACAAACCCGCGTTCGCTGTCACCGATGTTAATGAGATCGTAAAGACTTTAACGGACGAACTGCGTTCAGGCGACGTCGTCGCGATCATGTCCAACGGCGCGTTTGGCGGGATTCATGAAAAAGTGTTGGCGGCGCTAAGTGTCAGAAGCCCGACCGTCAGGGAGGGTACCTAACCGGTCAGGCCCTCCCTGACGGTCGGGCTTCTGACACCAAAGCTACTGAGCCCCTACGATGCGCCAGTTGTTATCTGCCTGAGTCGGTACGGTCTTGTGCTTCTCAACCCAGTCAATGATCAACTCGCGCACTTCTTCGCTGGAGCGATAGACGACCGGCGCATTCTTGAACATCGTGAAGCCGCCGCCGCCATTTACGCGATAGTTGTTTGTGACGACGCGCAGCTTTTGTGTCGGTGACAGCGGCTGGCCTTTGAATTTGAGATTTTGAATTCGCTGGCCAAACGGCTTGGTGAGATCGAGGTCGTAAGAAACTCCCTGCGCCACATCAAAATTGAAGCCGGGAATGCGCGTATCAACTAATTCGTTCAGGCTCTTGCCGGGCTGATATTCCCTGAAGTACCGCGCAGAGTGTTCGAGCGCATCCTTCAATTGTTGTCCGGTCAATTCCACCGTCACCAGCGTATTTTCGTATTCATAGAGTCCCGCAATGTCACGCACGGTGACCTCGCCTTGCGGAATCCGCGCCTGTTCATTGAAACAGGCGGCCATTGAAACATCTGCGTGGCCGGCTTCGAGTTGGACGCGTTGAATAAGATCGATAATCGCAGTGTCGTGAAAGCGACACTGCTGCGCCGTCAACTCTGCAGAAGATTCACCAATCGCCTTGCTAAGCCAGTCCTGTGTTTCTTTATGATAACTCGTCGTCAATAACGCTATTTCCGGATCGAGCGCGGTATTCTCAGTCACGGGAATGGTGCGCGCGGACTTTGCCATCATTTGCCAGCGTCCGCTTCCGTTTTTCTCTAAATAAAGATCGACCCGCGCGACGTGACTGGCCCAGCGATTGGCTTGCGTCAACAAGACGTCTTCGTATGGGATGAACTGCTGAGTTGCACCGCCGATCGCTATGATCCTGGCGACATCGTTCTTAACAACCAGCGATGGCACTTCCCGATGTGTATGGCCCATCAGGATCACATCAATTCCGGGAACCTGGCGCGCGATCGCAATCGCAGCATTCTCGTTAGGCACGTTTGAAGGATTCAGCTGACCGGTGCGCAAATCTTCCTCGATCCCCATGTGCATTGCGATAACGACGACATCGACTCTCTCTTTATCGCGCAAAACCGGCACCCACTTCTTCGCCTCGCTTACGGTTTCGTGAAACTCCAGGCCTTCATAGTTCGGTTTGTTCTCCCAGTTGGGAATCCCCGGCGTCGTCAATCCCAGCACCCCGATACGGACGCCCTGAACTTCTTTGACGATGTATGGCTGGTAATGAGTAGTCGACTTGCCGGCGTCATACGTGTTAGCGGAGAGCCAGGGAAATTTCGCTTCGCGGCGCGCCTTTTCCAAGACCTGCAAGCCAAAGTTGTATTCATGATTGCCGACCGTCATTGAATCGTAACGCAGCGCATTCATCGCCAGCATCATCGGATCAGGAGGAGTGTTGTTTCGCTTGTTATGAAAGTATTCAAGCGGAGTCCCCTGGATCGTGTCTCCGGAATCAACCAGCAGCAGATCCGGATCGTTCTTGCGTGCTTCTTTTACCAGCGTGGCCACTTTCGTGATCCCAACGTTATCGTATTTATTGGTGTAGTAATCAATCGGAAAGACACGGCCGTGCATGTCGGTCGTGCTGAGAATGACCAGGTGCACGCGGGGCGCGATCGCGTGAACATGATTTTCGGTAAACGTGCTTAGTCCGAGGGCGATTGCGACTAGAACGAGTCCGATGGCCGCACCAATCTTTTTCTGATTCATACAGTTACCGACTTATCAGGTCTGTTCGCTAGTAATCTAGCGTCACAAGTGAGAATGACGCAAACGACCAGGTCGAGCTGTAGAGCGAGAAAGCAATTATCCATGGTAATCTAGCGTCACAAGTGAGAATGACGCAAACGACCAACTTGAGCTGTAGAGCGAGAAAGCATTATCCACGAATCCACACAAACGATCACGAAGATAATCGTTTGTGATATTTCGGGTTGGTTCGTGGATAGTTCTTGTTGTTTCAGTTACACGTCATGACCCCGGAATCGGGTCACTGTCTCTTGGTTGGATTCCGGCGAGCTGATTTTCGCGATGCTGGATTCCGCAATCGCGAGCTCAGCATCACGTGCCGCCGAGCGTAGAGACCAACCGCGATGCAGCAACAAGATCACGCCGACACACGCCCAAAACAGGTCGCGTGCTTTGCGAATGATTGCCAGGGTCACGCCCACCGCTTCCGTGAACTGTAAGATCTTTGACACTCTGCCAGTGCCGGCTTCGTCAACGCCCATGCGCAGCGGAATAAATTTGAACGCCATGGTGATGACTCGATTGACTGATTCGAGAATGAACGCCGTGAACAAGGTCGGGGGTTGCTGCGGACTGATGAAATACAGCGTGACATAAATCTCAATCACACCCGCCAGATGGAAGCACGCTTCCAACAAAAGGATTGGCAGAAACCGCGAGCCGTTTCTCCGATAGAAACCGTAAACGCTATCCTCAACCATGCGGCTTTTCTCGATCCATTTCTTATTAAGTCCGCGACGATGAAGGGAGGTGGTCGCGCCGCTGATGAGTCTTGCTCCCCTGCGAATCAACGCGACGCCGAGCGTGATGATTACCGCGATGACGGCGACTGTGATTACGCTCGCCAGGCGTAGACCCTTCGGCAAGGAAAAGTTGAGCAGCAGCGCCAGCATTCCTGAGAGAACGAAGACGACCACCGACAAGCTGTAAAAAATGTTTTCGATGACCATCGCTGAAAATCCGGCCATCAAAGGAATGCGATCGCGAATGAGGGCGGGCTTGGCGGGTTCAGAAACTACAAAACTGGCGAACGGCAAAATATTTCCGATAGCGTCACCCATGAGCCGCGCCCGCAACGCGTCCCGAAAGCGCAAGCGGTGGGGCGCCTCAACGCATACCATCCACGCGATGGACCTCGCGATGTGCCGGACCGCGGAAATGATGAGGATGAGAATGAAGCCGGCGCCGAGGCGTCTGATTCCGTCAGCGATTTGGCTAACACCAGCCTGCTTAACGAAATAGGCAAAAAGCACGACTCCGCCGAGCGTGAAGATGATTGCCAAAGGCGTAAATCGTTTTCTGTTTGTCGTGGCCGTACCTGTCATGTTGCTTTGCGCGCGTGGCCTGAATAGCAAGGTGCGTGCCCGTCGCGTGCGAGACAAAAAATACCGCAACTTGAAGAACAGCTGAAGCTGAACGCAGATCCAACAGGTGAATCGCAGCCCCGGGCTTATGTCTGGAGAAGGCGATTGAATCGATAATCAATCAGTTCAGAGTTCAAGCTTTAACTTGCTGCCCAATCAACAACCTGAAGCGACTGGAGCGCAAGCCTCCTCTTGCATGGTAACTCAGAGCAGCAACCGGGACGGTTGCGCTCCAGTCTCCAAACCAGGTTTGAACTCTAAACATTCGTTTTTGCCTTTTCGTCCACCGGTTTATTATGATGTCGATTCAAGATTGGTCAATTAATCCTTTCCTGCAGTCCGGCAAAATATGAGTCAGAGTCAAGTAGCAATTGAAGAATCGGTCGCGCGTCCGTTGACGACGCTTTCAGAAGACGAACAGATGTTTCGCGACAGTGTGCGCGAGTTTGCGGAGGGCGAAATTCGCAAGCGGGTTGAAGAGATGGACGAGCAGAGTCATCTCGATCCGGCACTGACGAAACAATGTTTCGAACTGGGCCTGATGGGCATCGAAACTCCGGAAGAATATAACGGCGCGGGCGGATCGTTCTTTCAGGCCATCCTGGCGGTCGAAGAACTTTCGCGCGTAGATGCGTCGATGGGTGTGTTCGTCGACGTGCAAAATACTCTGGTCAATAACGCTCTGATTCGCTGGGGCAACCCGGATCAAAAAAAGAAATATCTGACGCAGTTGGCGACCGAAAAGGTCGGGGCTTACGCGTTAAGTGAAGCTGGCTCCGGCTCTGATGCTTTCGCGATGCAGACGCGTGCCGTCGATCGCGGCGATCACTTTGTCGTGAATGGCCGCAAGCTCTGGATCACCAACGGCAAGGAAGCGGAAATCTTCGTGCTGTTCGCGAACGCGAATCCTGAAGCTGGTTATCGCGGCATCACCGCCTTCATTGTAGAAAAGAACTTCGAAGGCTTCACCGTCGGTAAAAAAGAAAACAAGCTCGGTATTCGCGCCTCGTCGACGACTGAATTGATTCTGGAAGAATGCCTTGTGCCGAAGGAAAACGTGCTGGCTGAAGTAGGCCGTGGCTACAAAGTTTCGATCGAAACTCTTAACGAAGGCCGCATCGGGATTGGCGCGCAGATGATCGGCGTGGCGCGCGGCGCGCTTGAAAGTTCGCTTGCCTATACGAGCGAGCGAAAGCAGTTCGGAAAGAGTCTCAACGAATTTCAGGGTCTGCAATTCCAGCTCGCGGAAATGGCCACGGATCTGGAAGCCGCGCGCCTGATGGTTTACAACGCCGCGCGGATGAAAGATGCGAAACAGAATTTCGTGAAAGAAGCGGCGATGGCCAAGCTTTATTCGTCGCGCGCTGCGGAACGGATTACTTCGAAAGCCATCGAGATGTACGGCGGTTATGGCTATGTCAAAGATTATCCGGTCGAGAAGTATTGGCGCGACTCGAAGATTGGCGCGATCTATGAAGGCACTTCGAATATGCAGTTGCAGACGATCGCGAAATTGATCATTAAGAATTGAATGAAAACAATGAGTCAATCCCGTATTGAAATCTTTGAACAAATGCTCGCCGGCGATCCCGCTAATACGATGATCATGTTCGGTCTGGCGAAAGAATATGAAAAAGCCGGTGACGACGCGAAGATGATCGAGCAGCTCGAGCGGTATCTCGCTGCGGCTGACGATGAAGGAAATGCTTACGGGATGCTGGCGCGAGCATACGAACGGGCGCAGCAGGACGAGAAGGCGCGCGAAACTTATCAACGCGGGATTGAAGTCGCGACGGCGCATGGCCATCCCGGAATGGCCGAAGAATATCGACAGATTTTACAAGACGAATTCTAGTGCCGCAGGCGTTGTCAGAACCCAGAGCGGTAGCGACGGGTCTACACGAAGTTGATTTTATGATCCGGTCGCTACCGCTCGCGGTTCTGACACAACCTCGCGGCCATTCGGTGTGTAATTATGAGCGACACTAAAGTTCTCAGACTTGTAAGAAAAACCGAAGGCGAACTCCCCGAGAAATCCTTCACGGCCAAATCTGTCGCCAGGGCCGAGCCGAGACCGGCTCCCGTTACCGTCATCAAACCCGTTTCTCCTGCCGTACGAAAACCAGCAAAACCGCCGAAACAACGCGAACGCGAGCTCCCGAAGCTCAGCCGCGAAGAGATGCTGAAGATCTTCCGCACGATGTACCTGTCGCGGCGGCTCGACGACAAAGAGATTCAAATGAAAAACCAGAACCGCATCTTTTTTCAGATTAGCGGCGCTGGTCACGAGGCGATCCTGGTGGCGGCGGGAATGTGCCTGAAGCCGGGCTATGATTGGTTCTATCCGTACTATCGCGACCGCGCGCTGTGCCTGCAGCTCGGCATGACGCCGCTCGAGATGCTGCTGGCGGGTGTCGGCGCCGAAGCCGATCCAAACTCGCACGGGCGCCAGATGCCTTCGCACTGGGGACACAAGAAACTCAACATCGTTTCGCAGTCATCGCCAACCGGCACGCAGCTTCTGCAAGCGGTCGGCTGTGCGGAAGCGACTTATCGCATCAAGCTCATCAAAGAACTCAAGAAACGCATTAAGAATTTTCATCAGGACGAAGTTGTTTACGTTTCACTCGGAGACGGCACCACCAGTGAAGGCGAGTTTTGGGAAGCGCTCAACACCGCGTGTAATTTGCGGCTGCCGGTTGTGTTCCTGCTTGAGGACAACGGTTACGCGATCAGCGTCCCCGTCGAAGTGCAAACTGCCGGCGGCGACGTCTCGAAACTCATTTCCAGTTTTCCGAATCTTTATCGCCAGCGCTGTGACGGCACCGATCCGATTGAATCGCTGACGGTAATGCGCCGCGCGGTTGATAACTGTCGCAAGAATCGCGGGCCGTCGTTTGTTCATGCGAAAGTGATCAGGCCCTATTCACATTCGCTTTCCGATGACGAGAAACTCTATCGGGCAGAAGCCGAGCGGATGGCTGATGCCGAACACGATCCAATCAAAAGGTTCGGCGCGCTGTTGGTGCAGGAAGGCGTCGCGAGCCAGGACGATTTACAGACTTTGAAAGATGAAGTCGATCGCGAGATAAACGAAGCGGCAGAGGCGGCGCTCGCGAGCCCGCAGCCCGCGCCGGAAACGGCCACCGACTTTATCTATTCTCCGATGGTCGATCCGACTTCGAAAGAGTTTGACACCGAAGACCAGGTTACGCTGAGCGACAAAGCGGGCACGATGGTCGATCTCATCAATCGCTGTCTGCACACGGAAATGAAGCGCGATCCGCGCATCCTGGTTTTCGGCGAAGACATTGCCGATTGCTCGCGCGAAGAATCTTTAGATCAAGTAAAGGGCAAGGGCGGCGTCTTTAAAGTGACCGCGAATCTGCAGCGCGAGTTTGGCAGCGCGCGGGTTTACAATTCGCCGCTCGCGGAAGCGAACATCGTCGGCCGCGCCCTCGGTCTGGCGACGCGTGGACTGAAACCGGTCGTCGAGATTCAATTCTTTGATTACATCTGGCCGGCGTTTCATCAAATTCGAAATGAATTGGCCTTGATGCGTTGGCGATCGGGTAATGAATTCTCAGCGCCGGTGGTGATGCGGGTTCCCGTCGGTGGCTATTTAAAAGGTGGCGCGATCTATCACTCGCAATCCGGGGTTTCATTGTTCACTCAGATTCCCGGACTGCGGGTCGTCTATCCATCGAACGCGCTGGATGCAAACGGATTACTGCGCACGTCGATTCGCTGTGACGATCCGGTTTTGTTCCTCGAGCACAAGCATCTCTATCGACAGGCCTACAACAAGTCGCCATATCCGGGCGACGACTTCATGATTCCGTTCGGTAAGGCAAAGACGGTCCGCAAAGGAACTGACATCTCGATCGTTACTTACGGCGCATTGGTCCAACGCTCTGTCGTTGCCGCCAAAGAAGCCGAGAAACAAGGCATCAGCGTGGAGATCATCGATCTGCGCACCTTGAGTCCTTACGACTGGAATGCAATTGCTGAGTCAGTCAGGAAAACCTCTCACCTGATCGTTGCGCACGAAGACTCAGTCTCCTGGGGTTATGGCGCAGAGATCGCGGCGCGCATTTCCAGCGAACTGTTCGAATTTCTGGATGCTCCCGTGAGGCGCGTCGGCGCGCTCGACACCTTTGTTGGCTACGCGCCGCAACTCGAGGACGCCATCCTCCCGCAGAGCGCAGATGTGTTGAAGGCGATTACCGAATTACATACTTACTGATTTGGCGCCATA
>QHXH01000087.1 GCA_003222855.1 Acidobacteriota bacterium | reverse complement strand
GGCCGTCAGGTCACCCTGTTCATGCAGCACGAGCGCTTCTTCGAACGGGGTCAGCAGATGCGCAACCTGCACGTGTGCATTGTCGGCGCGAAACAAACTCATCTGGCCCTGGAGCTCGGCTTCGATCTGTTTGATCGTCAGGCCCTGCGAGCGCATTTCACGCACGCGGCGGAACATCGTGAGCGCGTGAAAGTCGTAAGTGAAATCGCCGGTCTCACCTACTGGAATGCCGTAAATGATTCCCGCCTCGGTCCAACGGCGCACGGTGCGCTCGCCCAAACCAAACATTTGTTTGATCTCGCGAACGGAATAACTCGACTTGACTCGCTGATAATCCGCCTTAGCGGGAACAGGCGACGGGAATGAGAGGACTTTGCGAATTTTCTCGGTCATGCGCGGGTTATTAGCCTACACGAAAACCGGTCGATTTGGGAACCAGATTTTCAATAAAACTTGCGCCGGATTAGGGACTTGAACCTTGTCTCAACACTTCACATGACCCAGAAGCAAATAGACAGTTAATTGCGTCGCGCCCGGACCAGCGTGGACGCCGCTTCAATCCTGTAGACAAGCCGCCGAAAGAAGCCGCCGAGTTCGGTGCCGACACACCGATGAAAAGGCCCCGCGCAACCCGAAGAGATCGCTCCGGCTTATGTCTAATTCGCTTCCGAAGCCGATTCGAGTTACAGGCGAAGTGCTCACGTTGTTAGGTGGAGAGACGACGGCGGGATAATAATAAGCCTCAGAGCCGGGAGCGCGGACATTCTTGCCCGCAACGAGCGTGAAGCGCGAAAGCAATTCACCCATTTGCGGGATAATAATTAGACGCGGATTGACGCGGCGCCAGGACTGGAGCGCAACCGTCCTCGGTTGCCTTACTCTAAGCAAGCGAAACGCTTGCGTTCCCGGCGTTGTTTTGGTTTCGTTATCCGCGCCCATCTGCGCTAATCCGCGGCTAACTATCTAATGCACCGATCGATTCCATCTCTCTTGCTTCTCCTCCTCGCTTTATCCGCCTGCACACTGCCGGCTTCAAAAGATTTCGGCACGCCGGCTTCAACCGAACCCGGCGATGTTCCGTTTGAACTCGCGCCGCCCAACGACGCCGCGATTATTGTGCCGGTCAAAATCAACGGCCATGGTCCATTCAAGTTCGTGCTGGATACGGGAGCGACCTTCACCTGCATCGATCAAAAGCTCGTCGATCAATTGAAGCTGCCTGAATGGCGCGGACAATTCGGCATCGGCGTCCTGCAGCCAACCGAAGGTGCGGTGAAGCTGGTCTCTCTCGACACGTTTGAAGTTGGGAACGTCAAAGCCACGGACATGAAAGCCTGCGCGATCGAGTTCTCGCGTTTGCAAACGGGTGGTCTCGATGCGCGCGGCCTGGTCGGTCTTCAGGTGAGGATCGATTTTAAGAAAAAGATTCTGCGTCTGGATAAGCCCTAGGGCGAAAAGAAAAGAGCCTCTGCTCACTGCTTCCTGCCTTCTCCTCTGCATTTTCCTTGTCCCTCTTCTCACAGGTTTGGCTGAATTTGACCGGCGATTTGTCGGGAGCATTGCCGTGTAGATTGGGGCTCTTCGTGTTCATGATCGAAACAAAATTGGCGGGCAGTAACCCGCCTCTAAACGAACTTAAGATCGATGAATCGAAAGCGGCGTCAGGCCGCCGCACTCCAAACTAAGGCGTCTTCCCTTTCGCTGCTGGCTTATTCGAATTCGTGGCCTTGGCCGGCACTACCTTCAGCTGATTAGTTACTTTCTTTACGCCGTCCGTCTCTTTCGCGACGCGCTCAGCTTCGGCTTTCGCTTCCGCGGTATCGATCTCGCCGCGCAGTGTCACCGCGCCCGCCACCACGTCAACATTAATCTTTCGCTCGGGTGTCTGGGTGTCGCCGATCAGCTTGGCGACGATCTTGGTATGAATCCAGGCGTCGTCAAGCGACTGGCCGACAGTTTCTTTGTTGGCTTTGGCGCGTTCGCGCTCTTCGCGCGCCTGCTCTTCAGTATAGCGCGGCGTCGGCGTCGCGGTTGGCTGTGTCCGCGTCGTTATGGTTCCCGTATTGGCATTCGCGTTTGCATTCGCGTTCGTGTTGGACGTCGTGTCATTGCAAGCTGCGAACGCGAAGGCCGAAACCAGAACTGCCACCAATAGCATTACTTTCTTGCTCATTACTCCTCACCTCTCAGGGCAAAAAAAGAGAATCGCCAGCTTCACCGTTAGCTGGCGATCTCGTCGCCAAGGTCTTCGACCGCCTCGCCGATCTTTCACTTTGCCCTTCCTACTTTCTCCTGCAGTCGACCTTCTGCGCGCTCTATACGGCCCCTTGACTCGAGGTCACGATCGGCCGTCAACTTACCAAGTTCGGTTTTCGCCGTGCCCTTGACCTGCTTGGCCTTACCTTTGACTTCGTTTTCGTAACGCATACCAAACTCTTTTGGAAAGACTTCGCGCTCAGTTAATCGCCTCCGTCACACGACAGTTCGACGGCCAGTAATCAACTGAATAATCAACACGACCAACGCCACGACCAGCAGTAGATGTATCAAGCTGCCGCCGACGCCGCCGATCAGACCCAACAACCAAAGGACCAGCAATACCAATAGAATTGTCCACAACATAATGGGTTCGTCCTTTCTTAGAACACTTTAAATTCCGCGAAGGAAACCAGAGCAATGGTCATGCCAGTGGGCTGAATTAGCAGAGTTTACGGTGAGAATACTTTCACTTGAACTAAAAGAGAACGATTGTTCGCATCGATCTGAAACTGTAGCGCAAATTGATAATTTGCGAAGATCGCAATTTAACAACTTGCGCTACTGGTCTCTAACCTCTTGCTCAAACTCGCAATTGATTTCGCCGCCGAGCAGAATCGCCGCGCCTGTCAGATAGAACCACAACATCAGGATGATCAGCGCGCCGAGCGATCCATAGGTGGCACTGTATGAATTGAAGAAGTGCAGATAAAGACGAAAGCCCAGAGATACGAGCAGCCAGAGCGCGATGGCGATGACGACGCCCGGCGACAACCAGCGGCGGCGATAATCCGATGGGCGCAAACCTTTTCCTTCGCGTTTGGCCGCGACGTTCGGCACAAAACGATAAATCATCACGAACGCAACCAGGACAAACGCCAGGGCGATGGGCCATTGCAGAATGCGCCAGACGATCGCGAAGACATCACCCTCGTGAATCATTCCCGCTAACGCTTCCCCGAATTGCCCACCATACAGAACGATCAGCAAAGCCGAGATAATCAAGACCGAAAGCGTGATGGTTAAGGCGAGTGAAAGCAAACGCACCTTCCACCACGGTCGCGTCTCGCGCACCTCATATGCGGCATTCAGCGCCTGGGCCAGAGCATTGACGCCGCTCGAGGCTGCCCACAACGCCAACAATATTCCCAAACTCAGTTTTCCGGTGCCGCGACTTTTCGTAACTTCATCGAGCGTGACAACCACGAGTTGAAGGGCTGCCGGCGGCATCACGCCGCCAAGATAAGAAATCAGTTTGCCCTGCAGGTGAGAGCCGGCGCCGTTGAAATATCCCAGCAGCGTGATTAGAAAAACCAGCAGCGGGAATAAGGCGAGCAGGAAGAAGTACGAAAGTTGCGCCGCGCGCGCGAGGATCTCATCTTCCTCGCTTCTGGTCCAGACGCGCCTCCAAAACTCTTTTGATAGCAATCGCTGCGACACGAGAGTAGCGAGTTGAGTTCAGAGTTCAAGCTTTAAGGCGTGAGGTCAGTACCTCCCGCGGTAGCGGGTGGGTTGATCAAAACCTATCGTAACACCCACCCGCTACCGCAGGTGGTACTGACATCCTTGCAACCCAGCGACTGGTAATCACTTCACCATTGTGCCAGTGCGACTCCAACGGGTATTGGTAAAGAAATCAAGCGGGCCGTTGAATGACTTGGTTTCGTCGTAAGACCAATAAACAAACATCGCGCGCCCGATAACCAGTTCCCGCGGCACGAAACCCCAGGCGCGGCTGTCCAGACTGTTGTCGCGATCGTCGCCCATCACGAAATATGAGTTGGGCGGCACCTTTGCCGGCTTGCCGTTGACCGCGAAATGAAAATCCGGACTTGCGTTCACGTCATGGCCCAAACGCGCGGCGTTAACTTTTTCAGGAAAGTAAAAGACGTTATATAGCTCGTTGCCTTCGCGCGGAGAGTCCTCGACGATTTCCAGCGGCCCTCTGTCGCTCACGTTACGCGCTACGATGATGTGCTCAGGCAATGGCTCGCCGTTGACGTAAACCTTCAAGCCCTTGACTTCGACTGTGTCGCCGGGCAATCCGATCACCCGCTTCACGTAATTCACCTTGAAAGGAATGTTGTCTTCCTGCTTGTCACGTTCGGGATCGAAAGGATTACCGGGATATTTGAAGACGATAATGTCGGCGCGTTTGATTTCGCGCTGCGGCAGAAGCGGAAAGGTTGGGCCAGGCGCAAAAATAAACTTGTTGACGAGCAGATGGTCGCCCACCGTGATGGTGTTCTCCATCGAAGCCGTGGGAACTTTCACCGCCTGGACGATAAAAGTCATTCCGAACAAAGCCATGATCACGGTGACGACGGCCGATTCGAAGTATTCGCGAATGACGGTCTTGGGTGGGCCAAGCGGTTCCGCTTCGACTTCCACTTCGCGCTCGCGGCCGTTAGGCCTTACCGATCGCGCAGTGAAGGGTGCGGGTTTTTCGGAAGTCTTTTTTTCTGTGGTCGTAACCGGTTCGCTCATCGGCTTCATCGTAGATGGTGCACCTCAGACGGTCAAGCTGTACTTCTAAACTTCCTCGCCTTCCATCTGCTTTAAGGCGGCCTGTGCCGCTGCCGCTTCCGCGGCTTTGATCGTTTGTCCTTCGCCGCGCGACATTCCGCCATTCCATTTCAGCTCGACATGAAACATGCGTTTGTGCGGCGGGCCTAACGTCTCGACCACTGTGTATTGCGGCGCGGGTTGATGGGTCGCCTGCAACCTTTCCTGCAGCATCGTCTTTGGATCGGCGGCGGCCGCAGCCACAGGATCAGCCGTGCGGAGATCTTCGCCCAACGCGTAGTTGACGAAATTTCGCGCGGCTTCCAAGCCTCCGTCGATAAAGATTGCGCCCGTGACTGCTTCGAAGACATCGGCCAGCAAAGCATGCTTGCGACGCCCGCCACTTTTTTCTTCGCCGCGGCCAAACCGCAGGAATTCTCCAAGATGTAGTTGGGCGGAAGCCTTAGCGAGCGTCGGCGCGCTCACCAGGCGATGCTTCATACGCGAGAGCTCGCCTTCGCTGGCACGCGGATTGGCTTTGAACAGATAGTCAGCGACGATTAAACCCAGGACTGAATCGCCGAGAAACTCGAGCGCTTCATTGTGCAGATTGCGCGCGTCCTTCTGCGCCCGCGGCGACACCTGTTCGTGGGCCCACGAACGATGCGTCATCGCCTGGGACAACAAGGCATGATCGCGAAAGCGATACTTAAGAATTGTTTCGAGATGATCGAGATTTTCGAGTGCGCTGGTTTTCACAGAGAGTCGATTCTAGCAAAACGCCGAACGCAGCGTCGAAACTGACGATGCATTCGGCGTGATGGCAAAAAAGGTGTCGCCGAGAGGCCGCTGATTTAACCGCGGCGATATTTCACTGGCGGTTTCTTAGTCAACGGGGTTGGGCTCGGGGCCGGCTTTGAACTTCCGCTTTGTGTGACAGTGGACGCGCCATTGCCTGTTTTAATCCCGCCGGTGTTCGACATGTTATTTCCTGCCGGCTTGGCGCCACCTCCGGTCGTAGTGCCGTTGCCACCATTGTTTGTGGCTGGGGTTCCGGTGGGTGTAGTTCCCGGCGTCTGCAAAGAGGTTATTGGCGTGGGCGGCTCAGGAATTGGTTTCGATACCACGCTGGCCACCAATTCCGTTACGTTGGCATCAGTCGCGCCTTTGTTGCGATATTTGTAGAGGGTCGCCAACTCAGTGACGATCTCTTTCTTCTTTGCCGCGTCTGACGTAAAAGCCGCGGCCCGAGCCATCGCGTCAATTTGGTTATCGATCACGCGGTTAAGGTTTTCAAGGATCACTTTGCTCTGGTCCGTCTCAGTCTTATCAGCCGGATTAAGCGAATCGGTGTAGTCCTTGCTTAGTTTTGCTCGCGGTCCGGCTTCGTAAGCCGCAGCCAAATCAAGATAGAGTTGCGGATTCTTTTTCACATCACTCTCGATTTTGGCCACTTTCAGAAGATCGGTGATGGCATCAGGCGGCGCGCTCGCTAACTTCGATTTGCCAATTGTCCAGTTGAGATAGGCAAGAGCTTGATCATGCGGATAAGCCTTAAGAGGTTTTCCAGAGTCGATCAATTGAATCGCTTTGGCAGCGTAAGTGGCGGACTCTTTCAAAAGAGTGCCATCCGCTAAACCGGCGATACCGAGGATGGTGTTAATATCGACGTTGTCAGCATCGGTCGCAAGTAGTTCCTTGCCAAGTCTCATTTGATCGGAATATTTCTTATCGGCGACTGCTTTTTCAAATTCCTTTCCGGTTGACGCTTTTTGCCGCGAGGCGTTAACAAGGTCCACGAATTTCTGCATGAACTTGGCCTGCGCATCATTTGGATCGGCAGGACAGGAATCGAGATAGAGCTTCGCATTGTCATAAGCTACCTTCTGCTGCGCCCCATCACCTTTATAGTTATCGTAAAAGGTTTTGTACCAGGTGCCCTTATTATCGTCGGTGCACTCCTGCTTCTGGGCCAGCGTGGGAACAGCAAACACTGCTAACGTCGCAGCGAGCGCCAATAGTTTGATGATGCGTTTCATGTTTGTCTTGACATCCTCCGATCAATTTCCTTTATCCTTCGATGCAACTTCGTCGGAAATTGCATGCGCGCTTTCGGCGCAAGTTCTAAGATGCAATTAGCGAGCCGCTCGTTGTCACTTACTGCCTGGTCTGGGGATCTACTGCGGCGCAGAGCGGCAATAATCATGCAACACCGGGTTTAGTGTCAAGCTTGAAGCATCGAGGTGTCGCACCTGTTGCGCGATCACATCAAAAATGCCGAACTCTCGCAAACTGCTTACGAGAATCCGGCATTCGATTATTTGTTGTAAAACCAACCGCCAGAGTGTTCCGGGATACTACTGCTGATCGGGTTGCGTCTTGCGCGGCCGGCCATCGTTTGGTTGATTGGCGGCGGGCTTCGACGGTCCGGTTGTCTTCTGATTGGCCTTCGGCTTGTTATCAACTGGCATGACCGTCGATTTTACTTTGCTTGTCCGTTCCGGCGCGGCCGCAGTGTTCGCATTGGTCGTCTCCGTATTCGCGGTACCTGCTTCTGCGGCGGCAGCTTCTGCCTTCTCTTCTACGGCCTTTTCTTCAGCTTGGGTGGCCGCCTTTGTCTCTTGAGCTTCTTCGTCCAGAACGGCCGCCTTCTTGTTCTTTGCCGGTGTTTCGTCGTCGTCAGCCGTTTGCGCCACCTGGAAATCGATCTGCGTGCCGAGACTGCGGCCGGTAAATGGTTGTGCGCATCAGTTCCGCGGGTGATGACCACCACGGCCAGTTTTGGATTCACCACCGGCGCGTATGAAGTGAACAAGCCGAGCCAGGAACCCTGGCCAATGCAGGTGCCCGTCTTGCCCGCGACCGTCTGTTCGGGGCGATAGGCCTTCCGGCCGGAACCGTAATTCACCGCGCCGACCATGCCCGGTAACATTCGGTTCAACGTTTCCGAGCTGACGTTAATCTTACGGCGCAGCTCAGCCTTGAACTTGTCGTTCTCGTCAACGGTCCGCGGCAGGTGCGGCGTCAGGAGCTTGCCGCCGTTGGACATTGCCGAAACGAGCGACGCCAACTGGACCGCGGTGACTTCAAAATCGTCGCCGTGAGAACTCATATGGTTTACGGCGTATCCCGATTTGAATAGCGGCACGCGTCCGGCGTACTCGTTCGCGTAATTGATGCCGGTCTTTTCCCCCAGGCCCATCTCGCGAGCATAGGTCACCATTTTGTCAAAGCCGACCTCACCGCCCACGCGCTGAAAATAGGTATTGTTCGAATGTGCGAGCGCCTCAGTCAGGTTGAGACTATAGTTGCCGCCGACGCTGACAGTTTCGACTGGTTGGATGACCTTTTCGGAAATGCCCGCGACGCCCGTAACCAGTTTGATGGTTGAGCAGGGCTTGAATCCACGGCGCAACGCCCAATCCTGGTTGACGACGGTGTAGACCCGACCTGTCTTGGGATCCATCACCACGACCGTGCCGGCATGATGACCCAGAGCCGCGACTGCAGCCTTGCGAACTTCCAGGTCCTCACCGACCGTGCTGTCTTTGGCGATGTTCGCCTCGGCTTCGTTGCGCATGCCTTCATCGATCGCGCGCTGTCGCGCAATCGCGGCTTGGCGCGCGGCTTCGGCCCGGCGCCGAGCTTCTTCCAAATCTCGCCGGTGCGTGCGCTGGAACTTGCGCATCTCGGCGGACAGTTCGCGTTTGCTGAGCTTGTGTCCGGCGCGCTTTTGAAGTTTTGCGATGTATGCAGATTGTTCTTTGGCGAGCCGAGCTTGCTCCGCGCGCCTCTCACGTTTCGACAGATGTACGCGCCTACCGCGCCGGCCCCGCGCTATTTCACGGCGCGATGCCCGGCCGCCTCGGCGCGCTGACGCACGACCACGAGCGGCAGCTCGGCCTCGCCCGTGTCTCGAGCCTGCATGTCCTTCGAATGTAACTGAACCAATTAGTGTGAAGAGGAGAATGAAATTAAACGATATGAGTGCAACCCTAGGGGAACGTATTGGATTCATTGGCAACTCCCTCGAAAAAAGTATCCGACGCTACCGAGGCGGAACGTATTACTCTCGTTGCTTTTGATTCACGCGCCGAGGGGCGACGCGCGTTACCTGCTTATGAGCTTTAGAAACCGATAAGGGTGTCTAAATTCCTATCAAAAACCACCCGAGCTCGAAATTCCACCGCTTGCCCAAAGTGAGACGGGACCAGCTTCCCGCGGGCGGCCTCAGTCGGGTTTGCGTTGAGACCGCCGCAACTATAACATCGCCATAACGAAACAGCAATACGAAAATCAGCCCTGCTTATAAGGGGGCCCTGGCGTGCATTTTGCTGTGTCGGATTGCCTTGTCGAGATTGTTGAACAGCTTCCGGGTTCGGCTGCTGCTTCTGCTGGCAGCGCTGCTGGTGCTCACACTGGCCGCGCAATACTACGTTAATCTTCGATCCGCGCGCACGAACACGCGGTTCATGATCGTGCAAAGACAAGCGATCCTTGCCGGGGTCGCTTTGGGCGTTAAGAGTCTTTACAGTGGCGAATACCTTGAACAAATCCGAGACGAAGCAAAACAGGCTGATCAGGGAGCGGGGGCGCGGGTGAAGAACGTAATCATTGTCGATGATCAGGGAAACATTAAAGACAGCCTGGATAAGAATCAGAATCCGCAATGGAATCCAGACAAATCCATTCGCTTTGTGATGGTGAAGGACATTTCTCTGCCGCCGCTCAACAGCGCGCTCGGCTTGCCTCCCGACAACACGCCTTTGCCGGAAGGTATGAATGTGGTGCCGGAAAGCCGGGCCGGATCGGCCGGCGCGTTCTACTTTCCGGTGGAGACTGAGAAGGGTCGCCGCTATGTGATCGTGGTGCTCGATTCCGCGAACACCATGTCGGCAGTCTTCCGGCGCCAGGCTCGGCAGGCCCTTGTTTATACGCTTGCCGTATTGCTGGCGATGACTTGTTTGACGGCGATCGTCGTCTGGCAGTTCACCCGGCCGATCAAATCGTTGTCGATAGCCGCGCGGCGTGTTGCCGGCGGTGACTTTTCCTATCGCGTTCGCGGAACGAAGCGGCGGGATGAGATGGGAGAGCTGACCGGACTGTTCAATGAGATGACGGTGAAACTTGGGCGCACGCGCGAGCTGGAGGCACAGCTTTACAATGCTGAGAAAGCCGTCGTCGTCAGCCGGCTCGCGTCGGCCATCGCGCACGAGATTAGAAACCCGCTGAATTACATCAACCTGACGCTCGATCATTTACAGTCAAGCTTTGCGCCCGACGATCCGCAAAAACAGGAAAAGTTTGAGGGTCTGACGAAACAACTGAAATCCGAAGTCGCGCGCATCAACGATCGAATCACCGAGTTTCTTAATTATTCCCGGCCGCCCAAACTGCATCCTGAGCCAATTGATCTCGAAGCGCTGGCGCGCGATGCCTTGCGCATCTTCGAAGTTCGGACGACTGAAACCGGAGTTGACGCGACGGTAACGGCCGAAGGTTCGGTCCCCCAAGTGATCGCCGACCCGGATTCGTTGCATTCAGCGCTGACGAATCTGATCATTAATGGGCTCCAGGCAATGGACGGCAGCGGCGGTAAGATCGCGGTGGCGTTATCCAGTGAGGATGAAGGACGGCGCGTGCGGATTGAAGTGACTGACACCGGGCGAGGCATTGCCCCTGAAGATATTTCCAAAGTTTTCGAGCCCTACTATTCGACGAAGGAAACCGGCACAGGTCTCGGCCTGGCTATCGTGAAGAAAGCCGTCGAAGATCATCACGGGACAATTACGGTAAAATCGAAAGTAGGAGACGGAACGACATTTACGATCACACTGCCCGTCAGAACGGGGAGCGATAGTGACCGGATCGAAGATTCGAGCTTGACTGTTTGATCTCGTCGCTATCGCTCCGGGCTCTGACACAACTGACATTTCACTATGGCACGAAAATCCATTCTTGTTGTTGACGACGAAAAACCGCAACGCGATATCCTGCAGGAGATTTTGACCAGCGCCGGTTATGACGTTACCTCGGCGGCCTCGGGCGAAGCTGCCATGAAATTCGCCAAAGAGCGCAGCTTCGATCTCGCGCTTACCGATCTGAAGATGACCGGCATGGACGGCATCGAGCTCTTGCAGCAGCTGCTGGCGCTCGATTCTTCAATCATCGTGATTCTTTTGACCGCGCACGGCACGATCGATTCCGCCAAAGATGCGCTGCGGCGCGGGGCGTTTGATTACCTGCAAAAGCCGTTCGATCGCGAGCGCTTGCTGCAAACGATCAAACGCGCGCTCGGAACGCTGGATAAGATCGACGTAGAGATCATCTCGGCTTCGCCAAAGATGGAAGCCGTCAAGAAGATGATTCTGAAAGTCGCCAGGTCCAGCTCTACGGTTTTGATTCGCGGAGAATCGGGCACCGGCAAAGAACTGATCGCCCGCGCGATCCACAATCAATCGCCCCGCTCTTCGGAAATGTTTCAGGCGGTCAACTGCGCGGCGATCAACGAAAACTTGCTCGAGTCAGAACTGTTCGGTCACGAAAAGGGATCGTTCACCGGCGCACACGCGGACAAGAAAGGCTTGTTCGAAGTTGCGGATCGCGGCACGTTGTTTCTCGATGAGATTGCCGAGCTTGACGTGGGCATGCAGGCAAAACTGCTGCGCGCTTTGCAGGAACGAAGGATTCGCCGCGTGGGCGGCTCGCATGAACTTCCCATCGATGTGCGCGTCGTGGCCGCGACGAACCGCGACCTGCGCGCCATGGTCGGCGACGGCCGTT
>QHXH01000086.1 GCA_003222855.1 Acidobacteriota bacterium | reverse complement strand
GCCCAGGTCTCGGTGCGTATTTTATTAGGAGCGCTGAAAGTGCGGCCTGGGCATGTTCAAAGCTCCAGACTCAACCAGCGCAACATTCGCGCAAAGGCGGTCATATTGCGCGCTTTCAGCGCTCCGTTGACCTTGCTTCGCCCACCCGGCCCGTTGGGCCGGGCTATTACATCTGGCGCCTTCGGCGCAGCATGCACTTAGCATGATCAGGTGAGTCAGATATGTAGTTACCGTTGAAACGGTTTTTCAGCAAGAATCGGTTTGTGAAACCGTTAAAACGGTTTCGTTAGTAATCGGCAGGGCGGCCACCCGGCTGAAGCCGGGTGTGAATGAGAGACACTGTTCTTAAGAAGATCCTGGCTAGCTGTAGCGATGAGAACAAGAATCCAATTCACACTAGTAAGTGCGGCTACGCTCACCCTGACGCTTCTATTCTCTCCTACCTCGCGCACTACGTTCTCGTCTTCAGTCCGCGCACCGCAGTCAAACGCTTATAACGTCAAAACTTTCGGCGCTACTGGGGACGGCAAGATGCTTGACACGGCCGCAATCAATAAGACGGTCGACGCCGCGGCCGCGGCGGGTGGCGGCACGGTTTACTTTCCCGCCGGAAACTATTTGTCTGTGTCGATTCATCTCAAAAGCAACATCGCGCTCTATCTCGATCAGGGCGCGACGATCATCGCGGCGACGACTTCCAATAGTGCGAAGTACGATCCGCCGGAGCCAAACGAGTGGGATAAGTATCAGGATTTCGGTCACAGCCATTGGCACAACAGTTTGATCTGGGGCGAGAACCTGACGAATGTTTCCATTCTCGGGCCGGGAACGATCTGGGGCAAAGGCCTCGTGCGAGGCGGCAACCAATCGCGCACGCAACAGCAGAATGATGCTCTGAATGCTGCGCGCGCCACGGAACCGAAACAGCCGTTTGGTTACCCGAATCCGCGAGATGCAGTCGAGCCGGGTTGGGCCAACAAATCGATCGCGCTCAAGCTCTGTCGCAATGTAATTATTCGCGACATCTCGATCCTTCATGGTGGACATTTCGCGATTCTCGCCACCGGCGTCGACAACCTCACCATCGATAATGTGAAGATCGATACCAACCGAGACGGCATAGACATCGACGCTTGCAAGAACGTTCGGGTTTCGAATTGCACGGTCAACTCGCCGTTTGACGACGGCATCTGTCCGAAGAGTTCTTTTGCGCTCGGCTACGCGCGTGCGACTGAAAACGTCACGATCACTAATTGCCAGGTAAGCGGTTACGACGAAGGCACTTTCACGGACGGCACATTCAAGCGAGATTACAACCGCTACAGCGCCAATAGTGGGCCAACGGGAAGAATTAAATTCGGCACTGAATCAAACGGCGGATTCAAAAACATCACCATCGATAACTGTGTCTTTGACTACTGTCGCGGACTTGCTTTGGAAAGCGTCGACGGCGCTCTGCTGGAAGATGTAACCATCTCAAACATCACCATGCGCGACATCGCCAACTGTCCAATCTTTCTGCGGCTTGGCAGCCGGATGCGTGGACCAGCCGGAGCGCCGGTTGGCGCGTTGCGTCGCATCACACTCAGCAACATCATCGTCTATAACGCCGAACCAAGATACGCCGCGATCATCAGCGGCATCCCCGGCCACGATATCGAAGACGTGACACTCAACAACATTCGCATTTACTACAAAGGCGGCGGCACAAAACAGCAGGCTGCACTCGAGCCGCCGGAAAAAGAGAACGACTATCCTGAGCCGTCGATGTTCGGCGAGATTCCCGCTTACGGCTTTTTTATCCGGCATGTACGCGGAATTGAAATGAACGGTGTCAACGTCAGTTACTTGAAAGATGACGCACGCGCTCCTTTCGTAATTTTCGGCGCGAAGTCTGTCGAGTTCCGTAATCTTAAGGCGCAACGCAGCTCAGATGTCCCGGCCTTTATTCTGAAAGACGTCGACGATTTTTCAATTCGCGACAGTTATCCAATCGGCGATGTCAGGCTCTCGAAGGTTAAGCAGCAAACCGTGAATTGAGCGGGATTATCGCAGGGCCAAAGACGATGGCCAAAGAAGCAAGGGGATTGCTCATTCACACGCGGCTTCAGCCGGGTGATCGGGAATTTCAAGAGAAGGGGGAAACCGTTTAAACGGTTTCCAGATCCTAGGTTGGGCACTTCAACCTGGCTAAAGCCAGGTGTGAATTAAACCGGAAAGATCGTAAAGCGAGTCATATTGTTTATGTTCCCTCGCTATCTAATCATACTCGCCCTCATGATTCTCGCCGGGTCAGCGACAATTTTCAGCCAACAACCTCGCCAGGAATCGAAGCCGGTCCTTTACGTGATTGGCACGTCGCATCTCGACTCGCAATGGAACTGGACGGTGCAGGACACCATTCGCGAGTTCGTTCCCAATACCTTCTTCGAGAATTTCAAACGCTTCGAAAAATATCCTGATTACAGATTCAACTATGAAGGCGCAATCCATTACATGTGGTTCAAGGAGTATCACCCCGAGGCCTGGCCCACGTTACAGAAGTACGTTGCCGATGGGCGTTGGAAACTCGCCGGCTCCTGGATCAATGCCGTCGATGTGAATGTCCCGTCGCCGGAATCGTTGATGCGACAGGCGCTCTATGGCAAGCGTTTCTTTCGTCAGGAGTTTGGCAAAGTAAGTCAGGATGTTTACCTGCCCGATTGTTTTGGTTTCGGCTTTGCCCTGCCCTCGATAGCAACGCACAGCGGCCTCTCGCAATTCTCAACGCAAAAACTGACTTGGGGATCGTCCTACGGAATTCCGTTTCCAATCGGCCGTTGGAAAGGCGTTGACGGAAGCACTGTTGTCGCAGCACTCAATCCGGGTGATTACGTGACGAAGATTCGCAGCGACATCTCGGTGGATCCGAAGTGGGCCAGCGAGCGTCTGACTTCTGTCGGTGACGGCCGCCGAGTCGGATTTCGCTATTTCGGCACCGGTGATATTGGCGGTGCGCCTGACGAAGAGTCGATTGATTGGCTGGAGAAATCAATCAGGCACAGCGGCGGCGATGTCGAAGTGCGCAACACCTCGTCGGATCAACTCGCACGCGATCTGACATCGGTCGAAAGAGCCGCCTTGCCTGAATACGAAGGCGAGCTGACGATGAAGACGCATGGCGTCGGCTGCTACACGTCTCAGGCAGCGATGAAGCGTTTTAATCGCGAGAATGAATTGCTCGCCGATTCCGCTGAGCGTGCGAGCGTCGCCGCCGAGTTGTTTGCCGGACGCCAGTATCCGAGCGAACGTTTACGTGAAGCCTGGATTCGCGTGCTGTGGCATCAGTTTCACGACGATTTGACCGGCACTTCAATTCCTCAGGCCTATCAGTTTTCCTGGAACGATGAATTGGTTTCCGCGAATCAATTCGCGAGCGTGCTGACCAGCTCTGTCTCTGCGGTCGGCGAACTGCTCGACACGCGCGGCGCGGGCCTTCCGCTGGTTGTTTACAATCCCTTAGCCACCGCCCGGCGCGATCCGGTTGAAGCCACAGTCGAGTTCAAGAACACCGTGCCCGCCTCGATTCGCGTTGTAGATCGAGCGACACAGCGCGATGTGCCCCTGCAGGTTCTCGAGCGAAACGGGAGCCTGGCGAGGATTCTTTTTCTGGCGGACATGCCAGCCGTTGGGTTCAAGGTTTTCGAAGTGTTGCCGGGCGCATCGCGAATTCCCGCGCATTCTTCGTTAGGCGTAACTGCGTCTTCGTTGGAGAACGCGCGTTACCGAGTGGAGCTCGATGCGAACGGCGATCTCGCGTCGATCTTCGACAAGGAAGCGAGACATGAATTGTTGAAGTCGCCCGCCCGGTTAGAGTTGCGGGACGATCCTTCACCCGACAAACCGGCCTGGAGAATTCTTTGGGATACCGTTAATTCGCCACCGCGCGAATTTGTCAGGGCGCCTCAGGTGCGCGTGGTCGAACGCGGGCCCGTGCGCGTGGCCATCGAAATCACGAGACAAGCAGCGGGCTCGACTTTCGTCCAGCGGGTGCTGCTGACAGACGGCGGCGATCGAGTAGATGTCGAGAATTTCGTTGACTGGAAATCGCCGAACACTCTGCTGAAGGCATCGTTTCCCTTCACTGCTGCAAACGCCAGGGCTACTTATGATTTAGGGCTTGGCACAATTCAGCGTGGAAACAACACGCCCGATCATTACGAAGTGCCGGGACAGAAATGGGCAGATCTCACGGACGCGGGCGGTGAATTTGGTTCAGCGATTCTCAACGACAGCAAATACGGCTGGGACAAACCCGCGGACAACGTGCTACGGCTAACGTTGATTCACACCGCGAAGGCGCGCGCGTATCCTTATCAGAGCAGCAATGACCTCGGTCATCATCACTTCACCTATTCGATTGCGGGTCATCGCCGCGACTGGCGCACCGGCCGCGTGCCTGCCCGGGCTGCCTCACTCAATCAGCCGCTGATCGCTTTTCAAAGTGAACCGCATGCTGGTGGACCCGGTCCCAGCATCTCGCTTCTGTCAATTACTGATCCAAACAATCAGGTTGCAGTTCGGGCGCTGAAAAAGGCGGAGGACTCTGATGAAATTGTGTTGCGAGTGCAGGAGTTGTATGGGCGGCCGGCGCGCACACCGATCAAGTTCGCGCTCCCGATTCGCAGCCTGCGCGAAATCAACGCTGCCGAAGAGCCGGTCGGATCATTCCCAATTTCCAGTGGCAATCTCATAGTTGATCTCAAGCCTTATCAACCACGCACGTTCGCGCTGCGTTTGCAGACGCCAATCGATCAGCTTCGTCGAGGTGACGCGTCGGCGCCAATCGACCTCCCTTACAATCTAGACGGGATATCAACTGATGCGCGCCCGTCCGACGGAGACCTCGACGGCAAAGGGCAGACGCTTGCCGCAGAGTTGTTACCGCCCGGGTTAACCATCGACGGAGTTCGATTCAAGTTTGGATCGAGCGCTCCGGGCGCATTGAACGTGCTGGTGCCGATGGGCCAAACGCTTGCGCTGCCGCAGGGTTCTTATAATCGAGTCTATGTTCTGGCTGCGGCGGTCGGCGGCGACGTGACTACGACGATCGGCGGACAAGCTTTGACGATTCGCGAGTGGCAGGGGCCAGTTGGTCAATGGGACAGCCGGCTCAAGGAGCCACGCCAATTGCGCGAGGTTTCGGTAGCACCGATGACCCGAGGACAATCCTGGACGGCGGACGCGATCGATCAGGATCTCGTCGTCCAATACGATGCGGGGACTGGTGCTGTAAGAGGCATCGATCAAATTCGCCGCGGCTTTGTAAAGCGCGAAGAGATTGCCTGGGTCGGCACGCATCGCCACGGACCCAATGGCAACCAGCCATACATCGCCAGTTACATCTTTTTTTACGCCATCGATTTGCCGGCAGGCGTCCGCGAGATCCGTCTACCAGATGACAATCGAATCAGGATCATGGCAATAACGGCGGGGCGCGAACCTTTTCACCTGTGGCCAGCCGCGGCGTTGTACGCATCAGATCTACCGACCAGGTAGCGTCAAACCAGGGAGAGTGATCTAGTAGTGTGTTGCTGCAAACAAGAGGCGTTTGTAATCCTCGAGACGGTTGGTTTCATTCACACCTCGGTGAAGGAGTCTGTCGGATTGGCCAATTGCCACCTCGCTGACTGAAGCGAGGTGTGAATGAGAAATCGGCTTCAAAACCTTTGGCCTGAGCAATGCAATCTCGGACTGCATCGATCCAGCTACGGAGTGAGAAACACTTGAATAGTTCAGAGATACAAACCGCTGCACCTGCATTACCCGCAACCAGATTTCGCGTGTCGGGGTTGCGCTGGTGGATTGCGGCATTAATTTTCCTGGCTACGCTGATCAATTTTATTGACCGGCTCACAATTTCGATTCTGGGCCCGGTGATCACGGCTCAATTGGGCCTGACTAATCTTCAGTTCGCAAAATTAACCACCTGGTTTTTGGTTGCTTACACTGCCAGCCAGGGACTTTCGGGCAAGCTGTACGATCAAATTGGGCCGCGGCGCGGATTCGCATTGTCGATCCTGGTCTGGTCCATCGCAGCTTCAGCTCACGCGTTCGCGCGAGGGTTCGTAAGTCTGAGTTGTTTTCGCTTTCTGCTTGGAATTGGAGAAGCAGGCAATTGGCCCGGCGCCGCGCGAGTTATCGCCGAATGGTTTCCCGCCCGCCAGCGGGCGATGGGCATGGGTATCTTTAACAGCGGCGTCTGCATCGGCTCGATCCTGGCGCCGCCGCTGATCGTTTGGTTGCAATTGAGATTTGGTTGGCAGACCACTTTCCTGGTCACGGGCTCACTCGGTTTCGGTTGGCTCGCACTCTGGCTACTGTTTTATGAAAGCCCCGAGCGGCATCGGGCAATTACTCCCGAAGAGTACGCTCTCATTAAAGAAGGACAAGCGGCAGTTGCCGACAGCCGGCAGGTCGGCTGGCTGAAACTTCTTCGATTTCGTCAGACGTGGGCCATCATACTGTCGCGATTTTTCACTGACCCTGTGTGGTGGCTTTATATCACCTGGCTGCCGCTCTATCTCTACAACGCACGCGGGTTTGATTTGAGAAAGATTGGCATGTTCGCGTGGCTTCCGTTTCTAACAGCGGACGCCGGGAGTTTGCTGGGCGGTTGGTTCTCGGGTCATTTGATTTCGCGAGGATACAGCGCCGACCGGGCCCGCAAGTTTGTGATTGTTGCGGGCGCGCTTTTTATGGTGGCCGGCATTCCCGCGGCTTTGGCCAACAACGCGCTGGTCGCACTTGCATTCATCAGCGTGGTGACATTTGGTTTTCAGAGCTGGATTAATAACGTGCAAACGTTGCCGAGCGATTTCTTTACCCAGCAGGCCGTCGCTGCAGTTGCCGGCTTAGGCGGCGTCGGCGCAGGGATCGGCGCGATTCTTTACGTGCTGACCACCGGTTGGGTGGTCGATCACTTCTCTTACACGCCGATATTGATTATCGCCGGTTTGCTGCCGCTGCTGGGAACAGCGATCCTGTTCGCACTTGGTGGACGAATCCAAAAAATATCTTTGGCGCAACAGTATTAGGTTCGACATGGACGATTACCTGAATCTTTCTGACAAGGTCGCACTGGTTACCGGCGCGTCATCCGGCATTGGCGCGGCCACCGCCAAAGTATTCGCCGAACTGGGGGCGCACACAGCAATCAGCTATCACCACAATCAGGAAGGCGCCGAGAAAATTAGAGATGAGATTGCGCGCGCAGGTCGCAAAACCATCACAATTCACGCCGATGTGCGCGAGGCTCAGCAGATTCGCGCGATGGTCGAACGCGCAACTGAGGAGCTTGGGCCAATCGATATTCTGGTGAACAACGCGGGCTCGCTGGTTGAGCGCGTATCGAATTTGGAAATAAGTGAAGAACTCTGGAACGAGGTTCTCAATCTCAACTTGACCAGCGCGCTGCTTTGTTCCCAGGCAGTTGCGCCTTCCATGATCGAACGCAAGTGCGGCGCGATCATTAACGTCGTATCGATCGCCGGACGAACCGGTGGCGGGCCAGGCGCGGGGGCCTATGCCGCGGCCAAGGCAGGTTTAATCGCACTCACCAAATCGCTGGCAAAGGAACTGGCGCCGCACGGCGTTCGCGTGAACGCTATTTCACCGGGCGTGATTGACACGCCCTTTCACG
>QHXH01000085.1:10737-15033 GCA_003222855.1 Acidobacteriota bacterium | reverse complement strand
CTTATCCGAAAATGTCTCGAACCTTGTCGACAAGTTTCTTGTCTTCAAGATCGTTGGTTTCTACCCTGGCCAACTGCTCGAGCAGCTTCCGCTGCTCGCGCGTCAAACTCGTCGGCGTAATCACGGAAACAGAAACGAAGAGATCGCCTTTGCCACGCCCGCCCAGCACCGGCATGCCCTGACCACGGACGCGAAAGACTGTGCCCGTTTGTGTGCCTGCGGGGATCTTCAACGATTCGTCACCGTTGAGCGTCTGCACTTTTACTTCAGCGCCGAGCGCGGCCTGGCCAAACGTGATTGGGATTGATTCATACAAATTATTTCCCTGACGCTCAAACTGCTCGTGCTCTGCCACATGAATGACGACGTAAAGATCTCCGGCCGCCCCGCCATAAGTTCCCGATTCACCTTCAGCCTGCAGGCGCAGTCTCGATCCGGTTTCGACGCCGGCGGGAATCTTCACTTCGATTGATTTTTCATGCTCGACTCGGCCGGCGCCACGGCAGGTTTCACACGGCGAGCTGATCACCTGGCCCACGCCTCGACACGTGCTGCAGGTGCGAGAAACCGAGAAGAAGCCTTGTTGAAAACGGACCTGGCCGGCGCCCTGACAGGTCCTGCAAGTCTCAGCTTTCGTGCCCGGTGCGGCGCCCGAGCCATTACAAGTTTCGCAACTTTCAAGCTTCGGAATGCGCAGTTGGGCAGTCATTCCGGTAGCCGCCTGCTCCAGCTTTATTTCCAAATCGTACCGCAGATCCGCGCCGCGTTGTGACGCCGAGCGACGCGAACCACCGCGGCCGCCGGCGGCGAACACATCACCAAAGCCAAAAAGATCACCGAGGATGTCTTCGATACCACTGAAACCCGGCGCGCCCCAGGCAGCGCTCGCGGCGCTGCTCGACACACCGGCATGGCCGAAGCGATCGTAACGTTGTCGTTGTTCGGTGTCAGACAGCACGGCGTAAGCTTCGGCGGCCTCTTTAAATCTCCCTTCCGCGGTTGGATCGGTTTGATTTTTGTCAGGATGATATTGATGCGCGAGGCGGCGATAGGCTGTCTTTAGTTCCTGATCGGAAGCACTGCGGGTGACGCCGAGCACCTCGTAATAATCTCGTTTGTTGGCGGCCATAACTTAACTACTATTAGCGAACGGCCAGCAGTTCCGACCGGATAACCGGCAAAGCTACTGACCGCGTTTTGATTTTAGCTTAAGGAGGGGTTTCCCTCAATTCGAGTTCGGCTCTGCTTCCTCTTCCGATTGTTTCATCATCGCGGTGGTCAATTGACGCGCCAGCCGTTCAATACCGTCCAGCGCCATTCGAATTTCCCCGATTTCGGTTGAGCCAAGCGCCTGCTCGCCTTCCTTCAAGAGTTGTTGTGCATTCTCCTGAGCTTCCTCAGAGAGAAGTCCGCCGAATTCTGCGAATGCTCGCTGTGTATTCCTCACCAAACCGGTGAGCTTGTTGGCAAGATCGACGCGATCGCGCATGTTACGGTCGGCTTCTATAGAGTTCTCGGCCTCAGCGATAATCCTATCAATTTCGTCGGGTGACAATCCGGAAGTCGGCGTAATGCGCATCTGCTGTTCACGGCCGGTCGCTTTGTCCATCGCCGATACGGAAACGATGCCATTCGCGTCAACTTCAAACGTAACGTCGATCTGCGGAACCCCACGAGGCGCCGACGGGATCCCAACCAACTCAAATTTTCCCAGGCTGCGATTGCCGCTGGAGACTTCGCGCTCACCCTGCAGGATATGAATTTCGACCGACGATTGATTGTCGACGACAGTGGTAAACGTCAAACTGTTGCGCAACGGAATTGTCGAGTTGCGTTCGATGATTTTTGTAAACAGCCCACCGCGAGTTTCGAGTCCCAAACTCAACGGCAACACATCGAGCAGGACGATATCTTTCACGTCACCACTCAAAACGCCGCCCTGAATTGCAGCTCCCATGGCGACAACTTCATCAGGGTTAATCTCGGCGGATGCTTTTTTGCCAAATATCTCGGCCACCGTGCGCTCAACGATCGGCGAGCGCGTCTGACCGCCGACCAAAATCACCTTGTCGATATCGCCCGGCTCCAACTTCGCGTCGGCTAACGCTCGCTGACAAGGCTCGATTGTTTCCTTGACGAGATCTGCGACCAGGCTTTCGAAATTGTCTCGGGTGAGAGTTTTGTTCAAATGCTTCGGACCCGAAGCGTCTGCCGCGATAAACGGCAGATTGAACGAGGTCTCGGCTGCTGACGAAAGCTCGCACTTGGCGCGTTCCGCAGCTTCCTTCAAACGCTGAAGTGCCAGCCGATCCTTTCGCAGGTCAATTCCTGTATCCTCGAGAAACTGATCTGCCATCCAATTCATAATCCGTTCGTCGAAATCTTCGCCGCCCAGATACGTGTTGCCCGCAGTCGAAAGCACCTCAAAGACGCCGTCGTTCATTTCGAGAATTGAAATGTCGAAGGTGCCTCCGCCCAAATCATACACGGCGATCTTTTCGGCTTCAGATTTTCCGAGCCCGTACGCCAGGGCCGCGGCGGTCGGTTCGTTAATAATGCGCTCGACGTTTAGCCCGGCAATCTTACCGGCATCTTTGGTCGCCTGGCGTTGGATGTCGTCGAAATAGGCAGGGACCGTGACAATCGCATCGGCCACTGATTCGCCAAGAAAATCTTCGGCCGCGGCCTTGAGGCGTTGCAAAACGATGCCTGATAACTCGGGTGGGCTGTAAACGCGTCCCTGCACGCGAATGCGGGCGTCTCCGTTTGCCGAGTCGACGATCTCGAAGGGAGCTGTTTCGCGCATTCGGTGCGCTTCGCCTGAATCGTATTTGCGGCCAATTAAACGCTTCACGGCATAAACCGTGTTCGATGCGTTGGTGACGGCCTGACGTTTGGCGATCTGTCCAACCAACCGCTCGCTTTTGTCGGTAAAGCCGACCACGCTCGGTGTGGTGCGTCCTCCTTCCTTATTCGGCACGATTTGCACGGTACCGCCTTCGAGAACTGCGACGCAGCAGTTGGTTGTTCCTAAATCGATTCCAATAATCTTTCCCATTGGTGTTGCGCGGGCAGGCTCGCTAATTATCGTTGCGCGCGGCCACTTTTACCATCGAAGGACGCAGCAAACGATCGCCTATTCGATAGCCGCGGGCAATTTCCTCGGTCACCGTATCCGCTTCGTACTCATCAGACGGCTCAGTCACGACAGCTTCATGAATGTGGGGATCGAATCGCTCTCCGACTGCGACGATTGGGTGAACACCCAGGGATTCGAGCACGTCATTAAGTTGCTTATTGATTAGCTCGACTCCGTGCAGGAAGTGACGGAACTCTTTTGATTCCTGAGTTTCGATGCTTCGTTCAGCCTCCAGCGCGCGCCCGAGGTTGTCAACGACCGGCAACAGTTTTTCCGCGACTTCGGCGACGATCCGATTATGAGTTTCGCCCCGGCCACGTTCAGTACGCTTGCGATAATTCTCGAAATCGGCTTGTCTTCTGGCAACCGCATCCCGCGTCTCTGCCAGCGCATTTTGCAAGCGCTTCAACTCCGCGCGGGTCGCGATCAGCTCTGCCAGGTCGGGCCCGCCGACAGGTACGCCTTCGCCACCGTTGTCGGCAGAATTTGAGCCGGAACCCTCGGGAGTCGAGTCACTTAATTCTGCTTGCGTGTCATTCAAGTCAATCACCTGGGCGTCTTCAACATTTTCTTCAGCTCGATACTCAGCGTCCGCATCCGATTCGTTGCCTTCCACGAAGTGAATGGGAATGTGCGACGACTTCTTTTTCTCGGACGTCATCTTAGGATTCGATTTATCGAGTCAGCGGGACTCCCGATACTGCCCATTGAAGAGACACTTCATTCAAAAAATGCGCGTTCCATAAAGCGACCGAGGTAGTTTACCACAGCCATCATGCGTCCATATGCGATGCGAGTGGGGCCCACCACACCTAAGGTTCCACACACATCGGTTCCGACGCGATACGAGGTGGTGATTACTGAGCAGTGTTGCATGGAAGAAGCAAGATTTTCTCGCCCGATGAGCACTTGGACCTCACCAGCCGAATCACCTGCGACACATTCGTTGAGAATCTTGACCAGCCGTGATTTCTCTTCAAATGTCTGGAACAACTCGCGGATTCTTTCAGTGTTCGAGAACTCAGGTTTACCAAAGATATTCGACGCTCCGTCGAGAAATACTTCTGCCACGGCAGCATCCTCGTCTTGCAGGCTTCGCTCACACAAGATAATCGCGTTTCGCACGACTGAATCGTAGAGAGCTCTCTCTTTTTTCA
>QHXH01000085.1:0-10682 GCA_003222855.1 Acidobacteriota bacterium | reverse complement strand
CTGGCTGAAGTCTTCATCGAGAGTAATAACTTTGTCGTGCACGATGTTCGACGTCGAAACCAACACTACCAGTATTCGATTGTCGGGCAGCTTTACAAAACGAATTTGCCGGAGGGCGTTGTCAGCCAGCGATGGCCACACGACAATTCCAACATTCTCGGATAGTTCGGACAGCACGTGCGATACGCGTTCCATCAGGCGGTCGGGCCGCGCACGTGCTTCGTCATCAAAGCCAATTGTTTCGATCGCAGCGACATCTTCCTTCGACAGTTTCGTCGAATCGAGCATGTTGTCGACATAGTGGCGATACCCTCGATCGGTCGGAATTCGACCTGCCGATGTGTGGGGTTGTTCGAGAAAGCCAAGCTCTTCCAATTCCGACATTACGTTTCGAATTGTCGCCGAACTCCAGCCCGGCCCGCGCGCAAACTTACCTGAGACAGCATGCGATCCAACAGGCTCGCCGGTGATCAGATACTCGTCAATGATCGTTGAGAGTACGGCCTGGCGGCGCGAGCCCGGCTTAGGGCGGCCAGCGTTGGTTTTTAAAGTCTCTTCAGTCATCGTGCAATTGCAATCTCAAAAAACTGGTTCGCGTCTCCGTCAGTATAACGAATTCCGCAAATTCCTAGCAATTAATCGACTTATCGTGGATTTGCCGATTACGGCATTTCTCATCAGGATTTGCCGTCCGCTCACGATATCAACAGTAACTATTGAAATACCGTGGGTTGCGGCGCGTGCTTAGCTGAAGATCATCGGCTGGAGCCCGGGCATTCCCGGCAAAATGTATTCAGTAAAGGGTTTAAGGCCGCTTTCATCCGGTGGTTTGACTGCCCATTCGGTGGACCATAAGATGGGGCGTCTTCGGTCCTTCGCAATGGCGCAATCCGATCTTCATCTCAGACGAGT
The DNA here is from genome assembly GCA_003222855.1 of Acidobacteriota bacterium. Classification (GTDB taxonomy): domain Bacteria; phylum Acidobacteriota; class Blastocatellia; order Pyrinomonadales; family Pyrinomonadaceae; genus UBA11740. The sequence goes on along the minus strand of QHXH01000085.1, from coordinate 9,770 downwards.
TTTTAACGACGCCTTTCGCCAGATGGGTGGCGCGCGCAAGCGCTTTCAGCCTGAACTGGCCGCCATTGAAGTGAAGTTTTATCCCTATGCAGGCTTGCATCATACGATTCGGGTGCGGGCTGGCCGTGTGTTCGTGCGGATTTCGGATCTGTTTCGCTCGGCTCCTCCAGAAGTCATTCGCGCGCTAGCGTTCCTGCTCGTCGCGCGGCTGCTCTCGCGCAAGCCGCCGCGCGCTTACGAGCGTCTGTATCGTTCGTACGCATTTAGTCCTGAAATTCTCAGAGCGTCGGATATTGCGCGGCGGCAACGCGGCCGCAAAGTCGTCTCGTCCGCAATTGGGAAAGTTTATGATCTTGAACGAATCTTTTTGCGCCTGAATCGCGGCCAATTTGGTGGCGCAATCGAAAAACCAATCTTGACCTGGTCTCAACGAAAGGCCCGCAGCATTCTGGGACATCACGATGCGGCCCATGACACGATCACGATCAGTAAGACTTTGGATTCTCACGAGGTGCCGGAGTGGTTCGTGGAATACATCATGTTTCACGAAATGCTGCACATTAAACATCCAGCGCGGATCATGAACGGCCGGCGCTACTATCATACGCCGGCGTTTCGCGCTGAAGAGAAGAGCTATCCCGCCTATGCGCAGGCGCAAGAGTGGCTTGACCGCGTGATCCGTAAACGACAGGAAGTCAGGGCTCGGGCCGCGTAGATAGATTCAAGTGGCACGGGCGTCCCGCCCGTGAAAGCCACGCGCAGGATGCGCGTGCCACGCAAGCCGACTCAATTCGCAAAAATTGGAACCCTCCGGACTGTCCGACGTTAATTCAAACAGGTAGGTGGGCTCCTCCTGAGAACGAGCAGGCAGCGTGGATGATCTTTGCGGATCTGAAACGAGGCTTGCTCGTTCTGTTTTGCTTCAATCGATTGGCTGGACAACGGCGCGTGCGTGCCGCTAGACTACGTCCTTTGCAAGTGACGCGCGCTTGCCGTCAGTGCGCCCAGATCACCAGAAAGTCGAATAAATAATGGCAATTCCAGCAACTCAAATCAGAAGAGGCATGGTCATAGTTTTCGAGGGCGAGCCATGTCGCGTAGTAGAATTTCGTCATCACACGCCAGGAAATCTTCGCGCGATGATCCAGACAAAGTTGCGCGGCTTGCGCAGCGGATCGTCCTTTGAACATCGGTTTCGCTCAGTTGATACGGTCGAGCGGGCATCGTTAGAACAGCACGATATGGAGTATCTATATTCAGACGGTTCTCATCATCACTTCATGAACACCGAGAATTATGAACAGGTTGCCCTCAGCGACGAAGAGCTGGGCGATTCGGCGCAATGGCTTGCGCCTGGATTGAAACTTCAGGCGGAGTTCTACGAAGGGGCGCCGATCGGTATCGACATGCCGCCTTCGCTCGAGCTCACTGTGACCCAAACTGAGCCTTCGTTAAAGGGCGCTACGGTTTCGAATGTTAATAAGCCTGCCACACTGGAAAACGGTGTCATCATTCAGGTACCACCTTTCATCAATGAAGGTGATCGCATCCGCGTCGATCCGAACGAGGGCCGTTATATTGAACGAGCGCGATAAATCGAGTTCGTTCAATCATAAAGTGTCTTCGCAAACGGCCTTTGAGACTGAAGTCTAAGCTGTGTATTTGATCTACAGCCTGCTGCTTACAATCGGCTTCCTTGTACTGTTACCGCGCTTTGCGATCGACGCGCTGCGAACCCGCAAGTACGTGACGGGTCTACGCCAGCGACTCGGTAATATTCCGATTTTAGCTGGGCCCGACCAGGTAATTTGGTTACATTGTGTGTCGGTTGGCGAAACTGAAGCCGCGCGGCCATTGGTGCGCGCCCTGCGCGAACGATTCCCTTCGCACCGGCTAGTCGTATCGACTACCACGGTGACCGGCCAACAAGTCGCCACCAGGGCGTTCGCCCAGGATGCCGCGGCCATCTTTTATTTTCCGATTGATTGGGCGTGGACGGTTCGCCGCGTGCTGCGCGCGCTCAGACCATCCGTCCTGCTGATTATGGAAACTGAGCTGTGGCCCAACTTACTGCGAGAGTGCCGCCGTGGATCGATTCCCGTCGCTTTGATTAACGGCCGCATCTCAGAAAAATCATATCGTCGTTACCAACAAATTCGCGCGTTCATGCAACCAGTGCTGTCTGATCTTTCTGTTGCGTTCATGCAATCTGACGACGACGCCGCGCGCATTTCGGCGTTAGGTCTTTCAGACGATCGGATTACAATTTTGGGCAATCTAAAGTTTGACAGCTCAGCTTCGAAAAAGCTCGATTTGACCGCGGAGATCCAGAAACGTTTCGCGCTTAACATGGGCGAGCCATTGATTGTTGCCGCCAGCACCCACTCGCCCGAAGAAAGCATAGTCCTCGATGCCTTCAGAAAGGTTAAGGCATCCGCATCGGGAGAATGCGCGCGTCTTTTACTCGCGCCCCGACATCCGGCGCGATTTGCCGAAGTAGCTAAACTGATCGCGGATTCCGGCCTGACCTGGGCCCGCCGTTCGGAACCGCCAACTGACATAGACCCAACTTGTAAGGTCATCTTGTTTGATTCAATCGGTGAGTTGCGCGCGGTGTTTCCACTCGCCGACATCGCCTTCATGGGCGGCAGCATCGTTTCGCATGGCGGTCAGAACGTGCTCGAGCCGGCGGCGCAAGGCGTTTGCGTGATCACTGGAGCGCACACACACAATTTCGCTGCTATCACGAAAGCACTGTTAGACGAAGAGGCGCTGATTCAATTACCCGAAGTAGCGCTGGCTGATGCGGCCAATGAATTGGCTTCCATCATCACTCAACTCCTGGCGAACGATGATCGCAGAAGAGCGATCGGCGCGAGAGCGATGGCTGTTTGCGATCGTAATCGCGGCGCAACTCAACGCACTGTCGACATGATTGCTAAACTCCTTGACTCACCGGCATCTACCAGCGAGGCAGCTCCCTTCCCGGCAATCCACGTCACCGCGGCAAAATGAACGACGCAGCGAAACTCGCATTAACTCCGTTGAGCATCATATACGGGCTCGGTGTCCGAATACGCAATGCGTTGTATCGGCGTCAAATTCTGCGCGCGCGCAAGGTGGATGCGCCGGTAATAAGCGTCGGCAATCTAACAGTGGGCGGCACGGGTAAGACGCCCCTGGTCGAATGGATTGCGAATCAGTTGGCGCAAAGCGATTTGCGCGTGACCGTGCTCACGCGGGGCTATGGACGCGAGTCATCAGGACGCGTGGTGGTGTCGGATCGAAATGTGATTCGCGCAAATGTGGATGAAGCCGGCGACGAGCCATTTTTCCTGGCCCAGAACCTCAACGGGCGCGCTGCGGTTATTTGTGACGCGGACCGGTTTGCCGGCGCGTCCTGGGCAATCGAGCATCTTGAGAGCGATGTGTTCATCCTCGACGACGCGTTTCAGCATCAACGGCTCAAACGAGATTTGAATATCCTGACCATTGACGCGCGCAGCCCCTGGGGAGACGGAAAACTATTGCCAGCGGGGACGCTCCGTGAACCAATTACCGAACTGTCCCGGGCTGACTGTGTCGTGATTACGCGCGCAGTCGATTCCGGCCGTCTCAATGAATTGCGAAAGGAAATAGAAAGCAGATGCCCGGGCCTGCCCACATTTGTCTCGCGCATTGAATTTCTCGGGCCACGAAAACTGAACCAGACAAATTCGTCCTCCGAAGTCAACGAAATAAAAACGCAGCCAATCGCAGCCTTCTGTGGTATTGGCAATCCGGAGTCCTTCTTTTCGTTACTTCGCAGCGCAGGCTATCAACTAAAGGACACGCGGGCGTTTCGCGATCACTACAAGTACAAGCAAGCGGATATTGATCGGGTTGTGAATCACGCCGCCCAAAGCGGGGCACAGGCACTCCTCACAACTGCCAAGGACGCGGTGAAACTAGAATCACTTAGCTTCGCTCTTCCCTGCTATATCGTGGACATCACTATCGAAATCGAGGATCAAGCGGGGTTTCTCGAATACCTCAACCGCGCTGTGGGCGCGCGCCGCTCCTCAAAATCTTATTAGCGAGATTAACGCTCGACCGGTGTTGATGTGGGTTTCGCTAGTACTTTCACAGTGGGCGTGGCCCTGGGCGGCGGCGGCGTTTCTTCCGATTTGACCCGGGGCGAGATTACTGTTCGCGCCAAAATTTCCGATCACGGTCGCGGGCGTTGACTGTTCTTCCGGATGGCGGTTCGTATTGCCGTTAGCATTCGCAATCCGAGGCGTTGGTGACAACGACGGCTGTGGTTGGATGTTTCTTTCACTTTCCCCGGTTGGCGTTCCCACGGTCTGCACCGGCTGACTATTTGGATTAGGCAACAGACCCGGTTGCGTTGCATTGGCGTTCGCGCCCGGAGTTTGTCCACTTCCGCGCGTGAGGAAGAATACGACGGCAAAAACAGCGACAAGAACAACGGCCGCAGGCAACATGATTCGCCACGGCCGAACGTTGGCCAAAGGAGCTTCAGCTCCGGCATATTCGAGCGGCATCGCATCGTGCGTGGTCACGACTGTTGTTTCCACTTCCTGCCTGGGTTGAACGAGCGTGACCTCATCAATGTCGTCTGTGATCGGAGGAACAGGTGCGCTTAGAACAGTAGCCGGCGCTGCGGCAAGCTGCGACGATTCACTCGCGCTTGCGGCAGCCGTTAACGCGGTGGACAATTCGCCGGCGCTTTGAAATCTATCCGCCGGCTGCTTGGCGAGCGCTTTGTAAATTACCTGCGCAGCGGCGGGCGCAAGCTCGGGCCTCGCTTCAAGGATCGAAGGCGGCGGATCCTGCACCTGCTTCATCATGATGATCGTCGGTGATTCGCCCGTAAATGGCACGCGCCCGGCCAGCATCTCGTAAATAATTATTCCCAGTGAATAAATATCTGAGCGTGCGTCGATTGGGCCAGATTGCGAACACTGCTCCGGCGACATGTATTGCGGCGTTCCTATGACCAGGTTTGCCGCTGTGATATCAACGTCATGTCCGCCCTCCGGCTGTTGAATCTTCGCGATGCCAAAATCGAGCACCTTGGTCCAATCACCGCCATTCGTTTGCGACAGCATTATGTTGTCGCTCTTCAAGTCACGATGGACGACGCCCTGCTGGTGTGCAGCATCTAATGCCCCCGCAACCTGACGCACGATCTCGACCACACGATCGAGCGCCATCGGGCCTTCACTTTTGATGATCTCTTTGAGTGTGCGCCCATCAAGGTATTCCATCACCAGAAACACGATGCCGTCTTCGGACTCGCCGAAATCGGTTACGCTCACCGCGTGCGGATGAGAGATGCGCGACGCAGCCCTGGCTTCACGTGAGAACCGGGCGACAACGTCGCCATCCATGGCCAGCGATGGGCGTAAAACCTTAATTGCGACGCGCTTATCCATCAGCACATGTTTGCCCAGATACACGGAGCCCATGCCGCCGCTCTTGATCAGTTCTTCAATAAGATATTTGTCTGCGAGGGTTTGTCCGATGAGTGGATCAACGGTCCTTTGCAGCACTACGGCATCGATCGGGCATAAGGTACTGGTATCCGAGTATTCTTTACCGCAGACAGGACAAGTTTTCATCTGACTTCTTTCCGTGCGCTTTCAGGGTAAGCGTAACAGAGAAATTTTAGCGAGCAAAGTCAGTGCCAAAGGAAACGAGCGCGACTGTAAAGCCGCGCTCGCCTCTTAAGTCGCGAATTCCAGGTCAGACTCTGGCGACTACTGCAAAGACTACGAGCAGCGCGAAGAGCACGAGCGATTCGATCAGCGCCAGGCCCAAAATCATCATCGTTTGAATTCGGCCTGCGGCGCCCGGATTCCTCGCCGCGCCTTCGCACGCGGCCGCGCCGATGCGTGACTGTCCAATCGCTCCACCAAATACGGCAATCGCAAAACCAATTCCGGCGGCAATAGCGACGTATCCTTTGTAGCTCGTCGCACCTTCGGCTGCCTGGTTTGCTGGTTGGGCGGCGGCTGTGATTGCGGTAAGCAACAATCCCGCCAAGGCCAAACCGAACATCTTTACTTTTTTCATTTGCATTCTCCCGGTCGGAATACAAAGCATTCCGATGATTCACGGTGACGCGAGATCGATCAGCAACCGATATGATTTCGCCGGCATCCGGTATCCACCGCCCCTCTTACAACGGCGCTCCAGCGATACAGACTATGAACAGCTATGATTGGTCACTTCTCTGGGACTCGCATGGTGCACGTCCAACGTGTGCGCGCGCACTGCGCGCATCGCTCGAAACGCGTTTATGAAACCATTAAGTTAAGACTGGCGCGACAATCTCCATCCCATCATCCGGCACGTGTGCGTGGCTGTCATGCGGAGGATGCGAGACTTCGCTGATGTATAGCTGCGAAAGCAAGACAAAGACGAATGTCTGTATGAAAGCCACGAACAAACTCAACGGCATTAGCGCCACAGGGACGATCCAGTAAGTGATTCCCGGGGCCAGATGCGCAATCGTGTCGAGCACCTTTTCATCCGCAAACATATTTGCAAAAAGACGTATGCCGAGCGTGAACGGCCTGATTAAGTTGCTTACTAGTTCGATCGAGAATATTAGCGGCGCAATCCACCAGATGGGACCAGCGAAATGCTTCAGGTGGCCGAAGATTCCATTCTCTTTGATCCCGATGTAGTTGTAATAGAGAAACGAAGATAAGCCGAGGGCGAAGGTGACACTGGTTGCTGAGGTCGGACTCATGAAGAGCGGGAAGAAACCCATCAAGTTCGAAATCAGAATCAAAACAGCGAAGGTCATCACTACTGGAAAATATTGCAAGCCATGCGGACCGACGATGTCTTCGAGCATACTGCGAACTGCAAGCACGCCGACCTCTAAAGTTTGTTGTCCATGGCTTGGCTCGTCCTCAGATAGCTTTCCCTTCATGATCCAGATCAGCGCAATACTGAGGATGCATGCGATCACAAACATGATCGTGTACCAGGGAATGGCATTCTCAGGCGTGTAAACTCCGAAAACCGCGTCCGGAGTGGTTCCAAACCTGGCCAGGAGAGTCTTCCAGCGAGGATAGGTGTACTTCATTTCAAAGTTGTACGCGTATTCGCCGAAGTACTGATTGACGAGCCGTACGATAATCGGCGCCTGCTCGGCGGTTTCCTGGGCATGCTCGGCAGCCTTTCCGGTCTCTTCAGCAAGAAAAGCGAACATCAAAATTCCTCTCGATGAATGATGGCGAAATAGAATTGTCTGGCCGCTTCAACGAACAGCGCCGGCACGAACGAGCACAAGCCCAGAAGTGTTGCCACGAGCGAGATCAGGTGCAACCTGTAGGTGGCGAACACCGACACGCCCACCACAAAATATCGCAGGAGATAACGCCAGCTTCCGGCGCGCGGCCGCTGCAAAGAAAAATCAATATTAAGAATCGCAGCGACTGAGCTGTGCAACCAGTGATAATTCAAAAGCGAAAGGCTTCCGCCTAAAAACAGCCCGGAAGTTACTCGCCACGGCGCAATAACCGCGCTCACGAGCACGGCTATCGCGGTCGCGACCACCATTGAATACAGCAGCCGGTTTCCCAAGTCGCCGTCACCATCGCGTAATTCAACGGCGCCCTTCACACTGTCAGCAATCTGGCTCATGAATTAAGCGGACGATTTTACATGGGAGTAGTGCGAGTTGCCAACCGGAGCGCGGGCATCCTTGCCCGCATTGAGCGCAAAGCGCGAACAATAGCGCGCTGCGCGCGCTCTGCGGGCAAGGATGCCCGCGCTCCTTCATCGCAATTGCCTCGGCGGTGGCGGTTTGTTCGGATCATCGGGACTCTTCGCACCGCTATCAGAAAACATTTCCTTGATCGCGCCGACGCTCGAAAGCATGCTCGCCGTTTCGACCGGCATGAAGATCACCTTTGCGTTATTGCCCTTGGTCATGTCGCGCAGACTCTCGATGTAACGTGTTGTGATCAAATATTCCGCAGGATTACCATGCTCATGCATCGCTTCCGCGACCAGCGCGATTGCCTGAGCTTCACCCTGGGCGTTTCGCTGTCGTGCTTCGGCAGCGCCCTCGGCTGCCAGTATCGCTGATTGCTTCTCGCCCTCCGCCCGGGTGACAGCGGCCTGCTTCTCGCCTTCTGCCCGCGTAATCGCCGCTTGCCGGTCGCCTTCCGCCTGCAGCACCAGGGCGCGCCGATTCCGCTCCGCGGTCATCTGCTTTTCCATCGTGATGCGCACGTCTTCCGGCGGGTTGATGTTCTTCACGTCAACGCGCGTGACCTTCACTCCCCACTTGTCGGTCGCTTCGTCAAGAATTATTCGCAGCTTCGCGTTGATCTGATCGCGTTGTGACAGCGTGTGATCCAGATCCATGTCGCCCATCACCGCGCGCATTCCGGTGATTGTCAATTGCACGATGCCGCCGACTAAGTCGTTCATCTCGTACACTGCTTTCACCGGATCGGTGATTTGCCAGTACACCACTGAGTCCACATGAATGGTCACATTGTCGCGGGTGATTACTGGTTGCGGCGGCAAATCGATGTACTGCTCACGCAAATCAATCGAGGTGATACCGCCGCGTGTGTTGGTCCAATAGACCGCCCGCGGCTTGTCAAGAAACGGCATCAGAATATTCAAACCGCTGGCGGCAACTTTGCTGAAGCGGCCCAGCCTTTCAATCAACATCACGGATGCCTGTGGCACGATCTTGATGGTCTTTGCGGCGATGACCAGCAGGGCAATGCCGAGGATGAAGAGGACGACAATCAGAACAAACGCCGGCAGCACCGCTTCACTCTGCAGTAATACGAAATTTAAGAATGCCATTCCTTACCTCCCAGTCGCGTCATAACCAGATGATCGGCGGGCAAACTATAACGAAAGCACTCGGTTTCGACAATCAACGGAATCCGGCGCATTGTTCAATGATCGCCGCCGCTGCCAACACGCCTTGCTCATTATGCGGCCGGCCGATCACCTGAACTCCGATTGGCAGACCGTCCGCCGTGCGCGCGACCGGAACAACTGCCGCCGGCAATCCGAACACGTTAACGGTCCGGGAATAGCTGCATGACCGAAAAACGCTGATGGATTCGCCGTTGACATCGACTCGAGCAGCGCCATGCGCAAACGCGGGCGTCGCGCTTACCGGCGCAACAATCAGCGGCGTCTGCCTCATCCAGCGCAGCAGCTCTTCGCGCAACCGTTCGCGCTCTAGGACTGTTGTTGCGAGGGTCTCAGCGGCGATTACTTTTTCTTCGAATGTTCCCTGGTAAGGCGATCTCAGGAGAGATGAAACCAGGGGGCCGGCCTCCTGCTCGCGCCCACGATAAAACAATCGAATTTGTTCATTCGCGACGCGTGAAAACAATTCGACCCACAACCGCGCGCCGTCTGAGATCGTTGGCGGTCGCCCTTCGATGATTGTTAGACCAGCGCCGCTCAAAATATTCGCCGCGCATCGCACTGCGTTCGCGACCTCGTTAGTTACCGGCGAAACTCCGTCATCCGTGTACCAGGCGACGCGTACCTCGCCCAAATCATTCACAGCTTCATCGAGGAATTTTGCTTCCGGCTTGTCGGCGATCACGCTGAAGAGTAAAGCCAGATCCGCAACCCTCGGAGCCATCGGACCAATGCAAGCTCCCAAAGAAAGTGTTCCGGTTGCGAGCGGCAGATGACCCGCAATCGGCACTGAGCCGGTCGTAGGTTTCAATCCCGTGATGCCGCAGAAGTGTGCCGGCACGCGA
>QHXH01000084.1 GCA_003222855.1 Acidobacteriota bacterium | reverse complement strand
ACGCGCAGCGCACGCGAGATTGGCCGTGGTGGTCCCAGCGGGCGCACACATGAAATTCAACGCTTGATCGGCCGCAGCCTGCGCGCAATCTCAAATCGCAGGGTGCTCGGCGAACGCACGATCACGCTTGATTGTGATGTGCTGCAAGCAGACGGCGGCACCCGCACCGCAGCAATTACCGGGGCTTATGTGGCGCTCGCGATCGCCTGCAAACGCCTGATGAAGGAGCGGAGAATCACTAAGTCGCCGATCGTCAGCGAAGTGGCCGCCGTCAGTGTCGGTATTGTTGATGGGGTGCCTTTGCTCGATCTTAAATACGATGAAGACTCGCGCGCCCAAGTTGATATGAATGTCGTGTGCACGGGCGACGCTCGATTCATTGAAGTGCAGGGAACTGCGGAAGGGTCACCTTTTACCCGCGAGCAGATGGACAACTTACTGGAGTTGGCCAAGAAAGGGATCGCGGAATTGGTTACACTGCAACGTCAGGCGATAGAAGCGGCCACGATTACGTGAGGGAGCGTTGGGTGTAGGGTTTTGGGTGTGGAGACTCCAGCAAAACGCTCAGTGATTGAACTAACTTCACAGTCACACCCGATCAAGGGCGTAGAGAGGCTCTGGAAAACAGCAAGGTGAACTAAGTTCACACCCTAATCACTAACTCGAAAGACAACAACTATATCGACTTGAGCATCTGATGAAGCGGTCGCGCACTATAAGGGGAGAGACATTAATGCGAGCACTTATCGCTTTCCTGGGCTTGTTTTTATTGGCGGCTTTTGGTTCGTCCGCCCCACATTTCGCTGCGGTGCTTCAAGAGCACAGCTACACCAGCGCCAAGGTTGATTATGTGGTTGATTTCCCCTCGCCTACCTGGAGGCTCGTGGACGAACCGGACGAGGTTCACCAACACACAGAATTCGTTTATGGCGATCGCAACGACGGCTATCTGCGAATCCGCAAAGAAACCCTGGAAGAAGGCATCACGATCAGCGATTTCGCGCATCGCGACCAGGATCAGCGAACTCGATTTCTTCCCGGCTTCGTCGACGGCAAGGGCGATCCTTTCACTGGTCGGCTTTCGGGTGTGACGCGGTCGTACGAATTTACGCAGGCCGGCAAGCCAATGGCTGGTCGAACCTATTATCTTCAGAGCGACAATCGCACCGTCTATGTGCTGCGCTTTACAGGTTTGCGAGACAAGCTCTTGCGCATTCGCAACCAGACGGACTTGATCGCGCGAAGTTTGAAGTTGAAGTAAGAGTTTTGACAGGATTTACATGATGTACAAGACATAACCCAGAATTAGATCGAAAAGTTTTCCCGCGCTTGTTCATCGTGTAAATCCTGTCTATTTACTTCTGAATAGCTTTTCTCCGTAACTTTCCAGACGTCTCCCGTAATACTTAAGTAAGGTCTCCCCGCTTTTCGAGACAACCGTAAGCGAATACTGCGTCCCGACTGATGTCAGGCGGCGTATTGCCATTCGTTCTATGTTCACGCTTACCCAACAGAGCAGTTCTCCCCAGCAACGTCAATTTGAAAATTGAGAGGAGCTTGCTATGAAGAGGTGTGGCGCATGTGGAGAAGAATTCGAGGATCAATTCAACTTCTGTCCGACGGACGGCAAACGGCTTTTCACGAATCGTGATACGGCAACTTTCGACTACCGGCCCACGATTATCAGCGATGAGTCATTGGCCCGGCGATTGGCGACTCAGTTTGCGTTTCTGGTCCAGCGATTTCGCGTCGCGTGGCCGTTATTTAAGGCTGATCCATCGGTGTTTCTTCAGAATCAATTCAATCAGTTCAAGAGCAATGTCAGCCGAGCTTTCACCAGACCATTCTTTCGCAATGGCTTACTCGTCGCAGTCGCAATTGTTGTCTGCGTCATCGCGAGCATCATGCTGTTGGATAAGCATGGTTCGATTCGAGCGCTCGTCGAAGAGCCGGCCGACTTAGCGCGCACGACGATGCTCGATCTTCGAACTGCGCCCGACACTGATTCGCAGTCAGGGGTCGGTGCTGGTGAGCAAGGCCGGGTCGGTTTTGACAAGGGTCGCGGCGAGGGTTCGCATCCCGTGCCGGCGCGATCCCAGGGCGGAGGTAGCGGCGGCGATCATTCTCTATCGCCTCCTTCCCAAGGCCGCCCGCCTGTTCCTTCCGTGATTCCCGCGCCCATTCCCACGACTTACGCTCGCCTTCCACCACAGGCTTTGCCCGCTGCGGGCATCGATATCGATCCCGTGCTCTGGAAGGATCTTCCATTTCGCAATTATGGGGATCCGCGATCGAAGTCGACCGTCGCCTCAAATGGTCCAGGTAATGGTGGGGGAGTCGGCACCAATCAGGGTCCGGGAATTGGAGAAGGAAATGGACCCGGCTTTGGGCCCGGAAACAAAGGCAACATTGGCGGAGGCGACAACACTTCCGGAGGCCGCGGTAAGGGAGGCTCGCCCGGTAACAATCCAGACAATGACATCGATCGGACATTCAGACAGACCGAGGTCGATGTACGTGCGCGGGTCGTTTCTAAACCTGAACCGCAATACACCGAAGAAGCGCGGCGCAATCAGATTACCGGCACGGTCATATTGAGCGTGATCTTTTCTCGCACGGGACAGGTCACGAACATTCACGCGTCGCAGACGCTGTGCTGTGGTTTGACGGAAAAGGCAATCATGGCCGCGCGGCAGATTCGATTCGTTCCGGCGACGCGCAATGGACAAACGGTGTCGGTCTACATGCAGTTGGAATACAACTTTAATTTGTATTGAAGGTTTGGAGTGCGGCGGCAGAGCGTAGCGCAGATTCTGTCCCGCTCGTGTGGAGAGAGTCGGAATAGAGGGGGCCTAACGTTGCTCTAAACCCTTATCTCGTATCCGCTCTAATGGGTTGCTGGCGTTTATTAGTGTGAGTTCGTGGTTACTTTCTTAGGGATCAGAAAAACCGAGAGACCCTAAAATCAGATCCACGAAATCACACGAAAGAGGACAAATAACAGGACCAGGGCGGCTAAGTCTTGCAAGCTCCTCAATTTTTCTCGTTCTATCTCCAGAGAATCGGGAACAAGAGACTGTGGTGACGTCTCTAATCAAAGAAAATCATTCCCGCGAGTCGCTTAGTCGTTCATGTGCTCTCGTGGGCCGTATCGGAGGATCAGACCATGTCGCAGAGGATCTTTCTAAAGTTCTTCGCTTTAATCGCAGTCGGGACGATAGCAGTAATTGGCCTCAGCGGACTGAAGGGTTCAGGCTCGATAGCATCCGCCCAGAACACAGCAACGCAGGGCTCGCTGCAAGTTGTCGATCCTACCGGAAAGCCCAAAGCGGTTTGTCCCTTAAAACACACCGACGTGAAAGCGCAAATCAGCGGCTTTCTATCGCGCGTAACTATTAATCAGGAATTCGAAAATCCTTTCAAAGAAAAGATCGAAGCCGTCTATACGTTTCCTTTGCCACAGAACGCAGCCGTTGATGACATGACGATGCTGGTCGGCGATCGCACGGTGCGCGGAAAGATCCTGCGCCGCGAACAAGCCGAAGCGGTTTACGAAGCTGCCAAGAACAACGGCCAGACTGCCAGCTTGCTGAACCAGGAGCGGCCGAACATCTTCACCCAATCGGTGGCGAACATCCTGCCCGGCGAGCAAATCAAGATCACGATCAGCTATGTCGAGACTTTGAAATACGAAGATGGTTCGTACGAATTTGTTTTTCCGATGGTTGTTGGTCCACGTTATGTCCCGGGCTCACCGGCGGGCGCGCAAGGTGACGGCTTTGCGCCAGATACCGAACGCGTGCCGGATGGTTCGCGTGTCACGCCTCAACCCGCGCCTGAAGGCATGCGGGCCGGTCACGACGTGTCACTTCAGATTTCGCTCGATGCGGGAGTGCCGATCGATGGTCTAACTTCGAAAACGCATGACGTGAATATTGAGCGTCCGGATGATCACCGCGCGCAGGTAACGCTGAAAGATTTCGCGACAATTCCAAATCGGGATTTCATTCTTCGCTACGACGTTGCCGGCGCGAAGATTTCCGACGCCGTCTTGACGCATTCAACCGGCATGGGCGGATTCTTCACGCTGATTTTGCAACCGCCTGAGCGAGTAACGGTCGAAGATGTGACGCCAAAAGAACTGGTGTTCGTGCTCGACACTTCGGGATCGATGTCCGGCTTTCCGATTGAAAAAGCCAAAGAGACGATGAAGCTGGCTCTGGACAATCTCTATCCCTACGACACTTTCAACCTGATCACCTTCTCAGGCGATGAACACATTCTTTTTCCTGAACCAGTACCGGCCACGAAAGAAAATCTGGCAAAGGCGCAAGCGTTTCTCGAAACTCGTCAGGGCGGCGGTGGCACAGAGATGATGAAAGCCATCAAAGCGTCCATGGATCCTTCCGACAGACAGGATCATGTGCGTGTGGTTTGCTTCATGACTGACGGTTACGTCGGCAACGACATGGAGATTATCGGCGAAGTCCAGAAGCATCCGAATGCCCGTGTATTCGCCTTTGGCATCGGCGGCAGTGTGAATCGGTTCCTGCTGGATAACATGGCGAAGTACGGGCGCGGCGAAGTCGAGTACGTAGCTTTGAACGATGATGGCTCCGCCGCAGCGCGCCGCTTTTATGAACGTGTGCGCAGTCCCTTGCTCACCGACATTTCGATCGATTGGAATGGATTGGCCGTCTCAGACGTCTATCCAAAAGGCGTTCCCGATCTTTTTGGCGCCAAACCCGTGATCTTAACTGGCCGCTACTCCGGAAATGGACGCGGCACAATTCGTTTGAAGGGCAAAATGTCGGGACGCGATTTTGTGCGCGAGATTCCGATTGATTTTTCCAGCCCGCAAACGCACGACGTGCTGGCAACATTGTGGGCGCGCACGCGAGTCGATGATTTGATGAGCCAGGATTTCAATGGCGCACAGCGAGGCGCGATGAAAGAGGACGTGAAACAGAGCATCGTTCAACTCGGGCTCGATTATCGCTTGATGACTCAATTCACCTCGTTTGTCGCAGTTGAAGAGATGATTGTCACCGATGGCGGTCAGCCGCGACGAATAGACGTTCCCGTGGAAGTTCCTGAAGGTGTGAACCGGCAGATGGTTTATGGTGGGGAGTCTGAGACCTTGCGAATCAGCGCAGGAGCCTACAACGGAGGGGCTTTTGCAAATATGCCGACAGCGATGGCCCAGACCGTGACGGTGACGAGATCGGGATCAAGAAGCGCGAAATCAAACCCATCGCAAGGAGGCGGGGGTGCCGGAAGTGCTGGCGGGCAGGGGAGTGGCGTCGCTGGTGTCGCGGCGAATGTGCCGCCTTCTGCGCGAGCGAGTAGCACGCTAATAAGAGAGGCAGACAAAGCCGAAGTTGTCAGGTCGCTTTCGCCAGAGGAGCAAAAGCGCGCCGAGCTACA
>QHXH01000083.1 GCA_003222855.1 Acidobacteriota bacterium | reverse complement strand
TCTGATTAGCGCAAGTTGTTAATTTGGGTGCGGCCAATTCCGCCGCGCAGGTCTTCAGCGGCTTGCCGCAGCACATCGCGGTAAGCCTCCGGCTTACCGGTCAACCGACCGTTTTAAGATTCGCCTGAGGCTCAGCCTCAGGCGAGAAGAAAAACAAAAGAGCTTCACCCGGAAAGCCAAAGGCTTTCCGCAGTGTGCTGCGCCGAAGGCGCTATTCCCTCACGCGGATCAAGTGATAATGCCGCGCGCCTCTTCTTAGCACCAGCACTCGTCCCTCGACAAAATCAGAGGCCGCGATTGATTTGCGCGCGTCGTCGACGCGATGATTGTTTACCGCCACGCCTCCACTTTGCGCCAGACGCTTAGCTTCACCTTTAGAAGGTGCGAGTCCTGAAAGCACCAGCGCGTCGCCGAGTGTAAACTTGTCGCTTTCGATTTTTGATTTGTCGATGTCAGTCGACGGTACATCCGCGAAGATGTCGAGAATCTCGTTGACACTCAGTCCGCTGATCTCCTTGCCAAAAAGAACTTCAGACGCACGCACGGCTTTTTCCAGCTCTGTCTCGCCGTGGAGCATCGTAGTAACTTCGCGCGCCAGCCGCCGCTGAGCTACGCGGTTTTCCGGCGAACTCTTCACCGTTTGCTCCAGCTGATCAATGTCTTCGTTCGAGAGCCAGGTGAAGAACTTCAAATAAGTAATTACGTCGCGGTCGTCAGTGTTCAGCCAGAACTGATAGAAGCGATACGGCGAAGTGAGTTTCGCATCCAGCCAGACCGCTCCGGCTTCAGTCTTTCCGAACTTAACTCCCGCGGAAGTGGTGACGAGGGGAAAGACCAGGCCGTGCACGCGCGCGCCGCGCAGGCGGCGAATCAGATCGATCCCCGCGACGATGTTGCCCCATTGATCGCTGCCGCCCATCTGTAGAGCGCAGTTGTATCGATCGTGAAGCACCAGATAATCGTAGGCCTGCAGCAATGGATAACTGAATTCCGTGAACGAGATGCCTTCGTCGGATTCCAGCCGCCGTTTGATCGCTTCTTTCCCAATCAAATTATTTACGGTGAAGTGTTTCCCGACATCACGCAGAAACTCCATCATTGTAATTGGTCCAAGCCAATCAGCATTGTTGACGATGCATGCCGGATTTTCTTTCGTGTCAAAATCGAGGAAGCGGCCTAACTGTTGCTTAATGCCCGCCAGGTTGGCTTCCACCTGCTCGCGAGTCAGAAGCTGGCGTTCTTTTGTCTTACCGCTGGGATCGCCAATCAATCCGGTGCCGCCGCCGGCAATCGCGATCGGCGTGTGACCAAAGCGCTGCAAACGCGCGAGGCCCATCACCGGCAGAAGCGATCCAACATGCAGACTCGCTGCCGACGGATCGAAACCAATATAGGCCGTTAACTTTTCCTTCGCGAGCACTTCACGCAGATCGGGCGTTGCTTCATGAAGCATGCTGCGCCATTTGAATTCGTCGAAGAGGTTCATCGCTATTAGCTCGCCATAATAGCAAGATTCCTGATTGTGTCAGAACCGCAAGCGGAAGCGAGCGGCTTTGCCCAAAAAGTCGATCCGATCTGGAACCAGCCGGTTAGTACTCGGAGCACGGGCGCCCTCGCCCGCCGGAGCGTGTGCAGCACGCTCAATCTCAAACTTCTTGACACTGTAACTGTTTCGCGCTTCGCGCTCATAGCGGGCGAGGGCGCCCGCGCTCCCAGTATTAGCTTGTCTCTTTCCGCCATACCACTTTTTGGGCAAGGCGGTAGCGAGCGGATCATCAGGTGCGCCAAAGGTGGAGTGATTTACCCATCCGCTGAACGCGGGCGGTACTGACCTCTCGCCAAAAGTGGAGTATAGTTCGCCCAGGGCCGTGACCGCCTGGTGGCTGTCCCACGGCGCGCGTTTACAATCGAGCATGCGTTTTTTCAGCGGGGAGTCTTACTCTTCAACTAGCTGAGTCGCATGGAATATCTCATCCCTCTTCTCATCGTCGCCTTTATCCTGCTGGTATTCGTCACGCTGGTTGGCCACGGCATTTGGATGGCTCTGGCCTGGTTCTTTCGCGAGCTCAGCGGCCGTAAAACCGAGACAGGCGTTTCAATTTATTCTGCAAGTGAGCAAGCCATACATCATTGTCCCAACTGCGATTGCGTACTCGAGATCCAAACGAAGTTCTGCGGAGTCTGCGGAGCGCAGCGCGGAACTCTGGCCCACCAGGAACAGCTGCGCGAGCTGGCAGTCACGCTTCGTCAGTTGGAACGCCTGCATCAAATCGGCGCGCAGGATGAAGTCGATTTCCGCGCGCTCCGAATCAAGATTGAAAACGAGCGCGAACGAATATTCTTTCCGCACGGTCGCGCTGGAGCCGCGAAGCAGGCTTCGCTCTTCGTCTCAGAAACGCGGCCACCTCAAGCGCCGCGCAAACCTGCGCAAACCGAAAAAGCGGTTGCGCAGCCATTCATAACCCCGGCCGTTTTTGATGATCGAGTCCACGACGCGTCCGTGCCGGATCCTGGCGCATGGTCAAAGGATTCAGACGAGGCCACGCTCGCCGCGCCAGTTTTGAAGCCCCCGCGCAAGCCGTTCGCTGAAGTACTGGCTGCTTTCATGGAGCAGAGTAATGTGCGCTGGGGCGAGATCATCGGAGGTCTGCTGATTATCGGTTGCTCGACGGCGCTGGTGATAAGTCTGTGGGCGCAAATCTCTCGCGTGCCAGCAATCAAATTTCTGATCTTCACGACGGTTACGGCGGCCTTGTTCGGAGTTGGCTTTTACACCGAGCACCACTGGAAATTGCCGACAACCAGCCGCGGCATCTTAACGATAGCGACGCTTTTGGTTCCGCTCAACTTTCTGGCGATCGCAGCAGTTTCAACCAACACTGCGCCACAGGGTGTGCTGGTGATTGGAAGCGAAATCATCGCACCCGCGCTTTTCCTTTGCCTTGTTTATTTCGCCGGCCGAGTCATCACGCCGAAATGGCCGCACCTGCTCACTGCGGGCGCGCTTGGATCCTCTGTGGGTCAGTTGCTGGTGCGACATTGTGCCGCGCCCGAAATTTCTGCAAACGCGCTCATTACGCTGGGCGCGTTCCCGGTTATTTGTTATGTCGCGGCCAGCGGCTGGATGCTGAAGATTGCCTTAGCCGATGGTGAGATCGACGAATTGGAAGCGATCGAGATCTTCACCACGCTGGGTGCGCTCAGTTTTGCCGCCGTGCTTCCGTTTGGACTCTTGCTCTATAAGTCGGGGCCAGTCGGCATGTCGATGATGCATCTGGCGCCGGTGGTCACCCTCGCCGGAATGCCCATGTTGGCCAGCGGAATGTTGCTGTGGCGGCGAGTCGTCAAGGCGGATCTGGCGGCGACGCGCACCGCGGGTTTGAGCATCGCGATTTTGGGAAGTGCGACGGCGTTGGCGGGAATGGTCCTGGCGTGGCCGAACCCTGCGAGCGTTATCCCAGCCGCACTCTTCAACTTTCTGCTTTTTACGACCGTTGCGGTTGCGCTGAAAGAGCCGCGTGCTCATGTTCTTGCCGCCGCATGTCTGAC
Source organism: Acidobacteriota bacterium (assembly GCA_003222855.1). Taxonomy (GTDB): domain Bacteria; phylum Acidobacteriota; class Blastocatellia; order Pyrinomonadales; family Pyrinomonadaceae; genus UBA11740. The sequence goes on along the minus strand of QHXH01000083.1, from coordinate 2,348 downwards.
GATCGGCTATCTGATCGCGTTTCACGTCGTCGCCGGTCATGTGGCGTGGGAGAATTTGCGCGTCGTTTCGTTGCTGCGGATCGCCGGCAGCGCAAGCACGGGCCAGGGATTAACCATTCCCTTTGTTTTGTTCGTGCTGGTTCATGAATGGTTAAGACCGCGAAGAGAGCGCGATGCATTCTCATATTTAATCGCGGCCTGTGCCGTGGCTGTTACGAGCCTGCTGTTCCTGATTGCATTTGGAATTGGAATCGATGGTGACCCGTTTCATGTCTTTGCAATTCTCGCTCTGTATGCCGCCGGCGCTTTCTGGTTTGCATGGCGCAGAAAGCTAGTGGGGTTCACCTGGGCCGGCGCGGCGCTGCTGTTCGTGGCGTCCGCGCAAGTCTGTCATTCGCTGCTCGCTGTCCGCTTCCCATGGCAGTCGTCGTGTTTGTTTTTCGCGGTCGGATGCACAGCGATGGCGCTCGCCGTGCGAAGCTTCAGCAGACGCGAACTTGAAAGCACATTCGTCTCCCCGCTTCACAAGAGTGCCATGGCCGGTTCAGCGCTGGCCGCGCTCTTCATGTTTGCGCAATTAATTTTGTTCGCATGCGAGCCATCATCCGTATTTGCCACGCGAGCTTTGATCCTGGCAGGCGTGTTGTCGGGCCTGCTCGTTCTCGGCCGTTCGGCAATTCTCTTCACAGGTTTTCAGATGGCGCTCGCTTTGGGCGCGATCCTTCTCACCAAGTTTACACTGCAACACTTCAACTGGTACGGATTTCAGCCTAATGCCTGGCTACATCCATGGGCACTGCAAACGCAGGGCATCGTCCTGGGGCTGATGTGCCTGGCATGGATTGTGACGCGAGCTTTTGCCGGAAGGCGGGCTGCGGCACAGCCGGACCAGAGTGAAGGTCATTGGATGAGGCGAATCGTTCCGGACCTGCCGATCGCGTTCGATCAAGTGCTGTCGGTGACCCTATCGATCGGATTCGTGATGCTGTTAATTCTTGGATCGGCCAGCGGCATCAGCAGGGAACTAACCAACGCTGCACGCACTCCACGGCAATTTGATCTCGCAGGATATCCACATCAGCTTATCTTCGGCGTAGGAAGTCTGATTTTGCTTGTGATTTTACTGGCGGTGATGTTTAGAAATTTCCGCGAACGTCGTCATGAAGCGTTTGCGGTGGGGACAATGGTCATGTTCTGGAGCGTCTGTCCGCTCGTAGCCGGCCGATTCGAATTGCAGTTCGCTACGGCTTCAGCTGGACGCTGGTCGGTGGCGATCTTTCTTTTGCTCGTTTCGATCGCGTATGCGTTCCGCGAAAAATTCACCCGCACAGCCTGGCGGGAACAAGATCGACTCACTGAACAGAATGGAACAGGAAAACAATTCGTAACGAGTTGCGTCCTCTTGCTTTTCATCACGCTCGTGCCGCTGATTTTGCTCACGCTTTCTCCTGTAGTCGATGCAATCAACTATGTGCCGGCGCGCGGTCCGCAATCCGGAATCTTCCGCGCGATGGGCGCCACCGTGTTGTATGGCGTGCCGCTTATGCTCTCTGCGGCCGCCCTGGCTATCCATGCGGTGCGCGAGCGTTCACCAGCGTTTCTTTTTGCTGCCGGACTGTTGACGAATTTCACAGTTACAGTCGTGCATATTGTTTCGGTGGCGGCGGTGAATGGTCCGATGAACCGGACTGTGATCGTGAACTCGCTGCAGCTGAACGCGATTGCCGCAGCGAGCATTGCGCTTTTGTGGATGGCGACGCGCAGGTGGTGGTTGACGGATGATCGGCCTCTCCCCCTGGGACCGGGCCGGGGTAAGGATTTAGCTCGTGAGCCTAAGACTATTGATTACTCTTCTTATTTAGGGCCAGAGAACATAGAAAACGAGGGTGCTGCTTTCTCGCGCCGCTTCGCGTCTAACCTTTACCCTGTGCCAAGCGGAGAGGGAGCGCCCCTTTCCACCGAAGGCGTCCTGTTAATCTGCCAGAAATTCTTCGCCATTGTTCTGAACACACTGTGGATCGTCCCGCTGACATTACATCTGATCGCGTTTCCAGATCGCGTCAGTCGCGCGACCTTTGCAGGAGGAAGTTTCAATGGCTGGCTCGCGGTGCTGATAACGATCACAGCCGTCGTGACCCTCGATAGACTCTTCCGAAAGGCGCTCAGAGTTGTTGGCCTGGCTGCTTCCCTGCTCGCGATCGCATCACTAACCTCTTTTGGCATCGCGCGTTTTGATGTTGCCAGGTGGTTGGGACTGCACGTCCTGCTGGGCACACTAGTCGTGATTGCCTGGCTGCTGCTCACAGCCAGAGATTTGCCGCGTAAACAACCACTTTCGATTCTGTTAT
>QHXH01000775.1 GCA_003222855.1 Acidobacteriota bacterium | reverse complement strand
GCGAACTTATCGACGCTTCAACCTCTGCTTCGCACTTTTGGCAATCAGAATGAATTGTCAGGCTCTGTTACCCTCGACTGGGAAGGAAACGGTGACACGCAAATTTCCAAGAGTTCGGGGAACCTGAAGTTCGCGCTCGAGAAGGGACGCTACGGAAATGCGCAATCGCTTCGGGCGAATATCGATGCGTCCTATTCGCCCGACGGTCTCGACGTGCCGATCATATTTTTTGCCAGCGGAAATTCGGATTTTCAGGCAGTCGCGCAGGCAAAGGGAGAGACGCTCGAGATAACCAGGATTCAACTTGATCAANGGCCAGGTTTGCATCGGGATACGTCTCTTTCCCGTTGGTGTGGAGAAATCTCGGAACGAATGCTGGGACAATTCCGTCGTCGGGCAAAGTGTTCGCCACAATTCAGTCGGAGAATCTTGATCTTAAAAAATTGTTCGGCGATCTCGGGATTAAAGGAGGAACATCGGGCATACTGAACGCGCGGCTCGACGCAGACGGAACAATCGGAGACTTGAACGCGAGTCTCAACGTGCAGATGCGCGATTTGCGAAACGATCGCTGGCCGAAGATGGAGCCAGCAACCTTCGAGCTGAACGCGCAAGCCGTGCACCATCGCCTGACAGTTTTGGGCAAACTACAACAGGCGCGGATTCAGCCTCTGGAGCTAAACGCGAATATGCCTTTTGATATCCCGAAGATCGCACGTGCCGGGAAATTGACAGACGACACACCAATCACTGCGAAAGCGCGTCTTCCTCGCAGTTCTGTGAATTTTGTTCGGCAATTTGTTCCGGATCTCGCACAACTGGATGGCAATCTTGGATTGGATGTTGACGTAAGTGGAACGATCGGCAAACCGGTCTTTAACGGGGCAGGGGACATGACGGTAAATGTTGCGCGGTTTACGAACGCAACTCTTCCGGCGCTAACGAATTTCAGTGCACGTTTAACGTTCGCGCAGAACGCAGTTAGCCTGGAACGATTCGGTGGTGATCTAGCCGGCGGCCCTTTTACAATGAGTGGCCGCGTCACTTTTCCAAAGCTGATTGAACCGACTCTGGATTTACAATTGAAGGCCAACAGTGTGTTGCTGGCGCGAAACGATACCTTGACCGCTCGCGCGGACGCCGACATCACCGTGAGAGGGCCGTTCGCGACTGCAACAGTTAGCGGCAACGCCGCAATGACAAACAGTCATATTTTAAAGAACGTCGACCTCATTCCCATCGGCTTGCCAGGCAGGCCCGCGCCGGAGCCGCCATCGGAGCGCCCAGAAATTTCTTTCCCGGATCCGCCGCTCCGCGATTGGAAATTTGATATCGCGATTAAGACGAAAGATCCGGTGCTGATCCGCGGCGATCTGGCGACCGGCGGTGCGGTCGCTGACATAAAGCTTACCGGAACAGGTCTGCGTCCGGCATTGGAAGGAACAGTGCGCCTGGAAAATGTAGAGGCGACGCTGCCGTTTAGCCGGCTGGAGATTTCCCAGGGGTTTCTTTATTTTGATCCGAGCGATTCAATGAACCCGAGGC
>QHXH01000082.1 GCA_003222855.1 Acidobacteriota bacterium | reverse complement strand
TTGAAACTAACTTTGTCCGGATACTCGATTGCGCGCGCGGCTTCTTCTGGGGTGATGCGTTCGTTCGACATCAGTGTGACCTCCGACTAGGTTTCGCAAAACGGGGAGTTTGTTAAAGGGAAATACAGGGCTACTTTACACGTCGCTAACGCGAGAGGGCAAGAGATCATCGTGCGTGTCCTAATATGTGTTGCCGGCATCGGGGCGGTAGCCCGACCGTGAGGGAGGGCGTTAGTAGCTCGAGACCGATCACAAAAGTAAAAGCGGAGGCTGATTTGTTTCAGTCTCCGCTTTTAGTTTTCTTGCGCCCTCCCTCACGGTCGGGCTACTGCCCCGCCATCTACTGCTTGCCGCCGCCCGTCTTCCCACTGCTGGCGGCTTCTGGCTTCGGCGCGTTGTAAACTTCGCGCGCGCGCACGGTGTAAGCCTTATCGTCGTACTGACCGTCGCCGTCGACATCGACCTTAACAACGATCTTGGTACTGGCTGCGAAGCAGCGCGTTGATTGAACCGAGGACCTCCCGCAATTCGCTTTCAAAGGCTACGGGCTAGAAAGCGCCGCCGCTTTCTTTGGCGACTGTCTTCATGGTGTTGTCGGCTTGCAGAAATGTCATGCGATCGATCGGAATGCCGCGGATACTTGAACCCTGCCCGGGGTCCATCCTATCGCCGTACAGCTTTTGAAACATCTGGCCAGTACCGATGATGTAAATCGGAATGCCGGCGTTCTGCACGATCTTCCGCGCCTGGTCCATATTGATCTTGCTGAAGGTGTCCAGGCCCGAAGCGACCAGCAAAACGGCTTTCCGTCGGCCACCCGGCACTGCGACCATTCCGGAATACTGCGTCGTCCGTTCCTTCGCGTCCTCAAGCACTACCGAATCACCACGTCCTCCGACAAGCGTTAGCTTGAGCGCATCGTAAAGATTGCTCTCGCTGAACGCGGGTGAATTGCGCAGCAAGAGACTGATCACTTGCTGGATCCGGTTCGGATCGTTGGTGAAGTCCGTCAGCGGCGTCGGCCGCATGTCGTAAGCAATTACGGAAACGTAGTCTTCCGGTTTTATGAACCGTGAAAGAAACATCGCCGTGGGACGAATAACTTCCAACTGCCCCGCTTCCATACCATGACTGCCATAGTAACCCAGCACCTCCGCGAGCTTGCTGTATTCAACCACGAGCGAAACCGTGATGGGCGCTTCCGGCGTCGCAAAGTTCGTAATCTCTTTCTTGACCCCATCAACGAAGATGGCGAAGTTAGCCCGTTTCAGGTTGAGCTGTGGCTGGCCGGTCTTTTTGTTGTAGACGACGGCGTCGACGTTGACCAGGTTTGTCGTGACGCTGAGTTTTTCCGCCTCCTGTTGTTTTCCGGCGATGTCGGGTGGCAGCGGTTCGGGCTTTTGTTCCTCAGTCTGCTGCGTCTGGTCGGGCCGCTTGTTCTTTTTTTGATCGGACGACGGCGGTTGACGCCTTGACTGCGGTAAAACCAGTGAGCTGGAACCTAGGCAAAGACTAAATCCGAGTAAGAGAACTAGGAAGAGAGTGCGACGCTGTGTATTTCTCATAAAGCGATCCTTTTCCGGACTCTGAGGCAGGCCGATGCAACTGAAAGCGACTATATGGCGCGCGACCGAGCGTGGTCAAGCTAACCGGGCGGCGGCCTGAAGGTTTGTGATGCGGGATATGTAGCGCAAGTTGGCAACTTGCGCCACGTTTGTTTGGAGCTCCGCGTTTACGCGGCTTTTGAGCTGTGAGCGAGCCGTCTAAAGGCGGAACTCCAAACTATTACCGTGGGCCGGATGCTTCCGCCACGATTACCACGTCGAAAGTTCCTGAATTGTCGCTCAGATTTCCCTCGTTTATGCCAAGGAACAGAACACCATCGCGCTGGGCCACAAAATCGTGATCGCGTCCAATTAAGATGAAGTCATCATTATCGTCACCGATGACCGCAATAAGCGCGCCAGTACGTTCCCGCGACATAAGCTTGTCTCTGTCGAATGGAGTGTTCGGTGTGTTGGCCACGCCATCAGGTGTAGACCAACGGTCGGCGCCGTTGCGGTCCTTTCCAAGCGAAACACGGCCCGACGCCGTGATGCGAATGCGTTGCCCGCGCCGCACCACGAACCCACTGTTCGTCCATCCGTTGCTCGCATTGTCAGCGTGCACGCGGACATTGATTTGAATTGGAACAGGTACAGGTCCTCTGCCGGATGTGTTGGTCGGCGGTGGCTGATAGCTGGGCTGGTTCGATGGCTGATTCGCTGGCTGTTGATACGGCGGCTGATTCGTCGGCTGATTCGTCGGCTGCTGGTAAGGAGGTTGATACGCCGGCTGCGAACTACTGTTGTCTTCGGCTGGGCCGCTCGTATTACCGCTCGCGTCGAAGTCAATTGAATCGACATCTTCCATGTATACGGTGATGCGGCTCTTTCGCCCCCGCGCCCCGCTCCCCACGAGAATTGTGAACTGCTCGTTCTTGAAGCTAACAATCTGACCGCGAATGACGCTACCGTCTTTCAGGCGAATCGTATCAGCGAGAATCGGCACGCTCACCGCGAACACGAGCGCGAACGCAACAACAGAATGAACCAAAAACTTTTTCATGATGACCTCCAACCAGAAAAACACTTTGTCGAGTTTTGTGAGCCGCGGAGAGAGGTGACGAAACGAAGAGGGACGAGCCATGCTCTGTTAAGCGAGGGCCTGGTTGCACGACCGGACGGCATCTAGAAACAGCGCAGAACTCCCATCTCTCGTCTATTCCGAGCGAGAGTTTACCACAAATATCCTGAGGTGTGCCTGGTTCATCGATCGACTATTGAGGGTTTTCTGCGGTGTGTAGCGCGGCCACCACCAGGGTTCGCAGCGCGATTTGATAAGCGGCAGTCGAGTCGGATTGATAAGGAACAACAGCGTAGTGAACTTTCGAGCCGGAAGCATTAAAGAAACTATGATAGGCGAGATAATGTTTGCCCGCTGTCAGAGAGCGCAGTGTCGACTGTAATCCCGGATCCAGAAAAACAATGTAGACGGAATCCGCTTGCGGCTCTGTCAAGGGTCCGTTGGCAAACAATCCCGCGAGGATCTCCTGAATCTCGAGGTCGCTAATCTTTCGGTTACCGGTAACGTCGAGTTTCTCGATCGTAAAAGTTGGGCCAAATCGATTCGTAAAGCCAGCCTGGGCAATCTCGTCGAGTTGCGCGTGATCGTGAATCGTAGCCAGCAATTTACTCAGTCTGGGTTCGCGCGCGCGCAACGCTGGATCGGCCCAGCCGCTTCCGAGAAAGATGCTGTGCTGCTGCAAATCTCCGATGCCTGCGCCTGGTTTAGCCAGACCGACGAGCGGACTCGCCGCAGGTAACACCAGATAAGAGCGACCGCCGTCCTCGTTAATGACTGCTTCTTCGCGCTGCTCGGATCGCTCCTGCGGCCACGGCTCCTGCGCTTGCACAGTGGTTGCAGCGAACGCGAGCATCAGGAAGATGAGCGATTTGAGTTTCATGATCTTGGTAGTTCCGTTACCGAAACCCGGAGCGGTAGCCACGGGATCATACATCCGACTATGAATAAACGCGATTTCGTTCCTCTTAAATGCACTCCAGATCCGATCGCTACCCCGATGCATCGGGGTTCTGACACTAGGGCGTCGTCACATTCAAGGCAAAATCGTCCACTACGAACGAAGTCTTCAGACTCGAATCTTCGACACCCACTAAATAAAGCTGGATCGCTTGTCCCTTATAAGCGCCTAAATCAAATGAGGCCTGCGCGAAACCGGTCGCTGCGTTAAGGTTCGAATAAGTGGCAAGCGTCGCCAGCACCGAGCCGGACGAATTCCGCACCTGCACTTTCAGTGTGTCGTAAGAGTTAGTCGTCGTCGTTTCCGTCGTGTCAATATGCAACCAGAACGAAAGCGAAGCATTCGTCGCGGTTGATGGAATTGTAACCGACTGTAAAAGCGTATCAGTATGAACTGAGCCATAGCCATTCAACCACGCCTTCCATGATCCTGAGTGGGCCGCTTCGAATGCTGAGTTGTCGATTACACCCGCCGTCACCGACCACGGTGAAGGGTTCGATGATCCATTCTCAAATCCCGGATTGCCTAGAATCGCGGCCCCCGGCAGTGGTTCATCTACACTGACGTTTCTCGCGGGCAGTGTGACGATCACGTTGTAAGTGCCTGTCGGCGTCGCACTGCCCGCGAGAAACGTCAGTGTAGATGAACCACTGCCGGGGGCCGCGATTGAAGCCGGGCTGAAATTCGCAGTCGCTCCGGCCGGTAAACCTGACGCACTAAGCGCAATCGCAGAACTAAAGTTGCCGGAGATCGTCGTGGTTACGGTTGACGTGCTCGAACTGCTCTGCGACATGGAAATCGCCGTGGGGCTCGCGGAGATCGCGAAGTCGCCGGCCGGTCCGCCTGCCGACTTCACGTTCAAAGCAAAATCATCGACGATGAACGACGTCTGGAGACTGCCGTTCTCTGTGCCGACGAGATAGACCTGGATCGTTTGTCCTTGATATGAACTGACGTCAAACGAAACCTGCGAGTAATCTGCAATCGGATTCAGATTCGAATAATTTGCCAGCGTTCCGAGAACCGCGCCGGTAGAGTTTCGAATTTGCACCTGCAACGTATCGTTGGCCGCCGTTGCGGTCGTTTCTTTGGTGTCGATGTGCAACCAGAATGAAAGCGTAGCGCTGGCGACATTCGCGGGGATACTCACCTTCTGAAAGAGTGTGTCGGTATGAGCGGCGCCATAGCCATCGAGCCAGGCTTTCCATGATCCGGTGTGCGGCGCGCGAATCGTTGAATTATCAATTACGCCTGCCGTCGCCGTCCACGGAGAGGGATTCGCCGATCCGTTTTCAAATCCCGGATTTCCGAGCAGCTGCTGCGTCGAGCTATCGCCGTTGCCTATCGTTAGGTTGATCGTGACTGAATGCGTCTGGCCGCCGCCAACTCCATTGACAACCAGGTTGTAGGTGCCCAAAGACGTGCCGGCGCCCACCGTGATCGTCATAGTGGAAGAGCCAGAGCCCGGTGCGGTGATCGATGATGGATTGAAACTGGCAGTCGCTCCTGACGGCAATCCGGAAACCGAAAGCGCAACGCTCGAATTGAATGGCCCGGAAAGATTCGAGGTGATAACAGACGTTCCGGAAGTGCCTTGATTGATCGTCAATGATTGGGGCGACGCAGAAAGAGTGAAGGTAGAATCGAAAGTAATATCTATGATGGGATGCAACTCGATCCCGTTTGGCGCCTGACCTGATTGTCCTTCGAGATAATCAAAAAATCCTACTCCGGTTATGCGTACCGGCACGTCGACCGATTGAAACGTGTCAGTCGCCGTGAACATCGCGTCGAACTGCGCGCGCGCATGTGCGATGCCGGCGGCGAAGGGACTGCCCGCGGGCACGCAATTCGGTGACGGAATCTCTGCGATCATGGTATGGCCAGCCGCATCGGCAATCACCATGTGATAATCCAGGTCGTACATCAACGCATACTTTTTCAGCGTGGCGTTGATGACATAGAGCTTCTTTTCCGCAGGCTGTCGTATGTTGTCCTGAAGCAGCTTGGGGGTGGCGATGCCTATTAAGTTGGCGACTGTGGTGGCCGTCGGCGAATTCAGATTGACGATCGACGCATCCGGATCCGTGCCAATCTTCACCGGCCAACGCTCTCCGCTGCATTGAGCAGACACGCGGACGGGCACGAGGATCGCGAAAACCGCGAGTAAAAACGCCTGCTTTAGGAGATTTTTAACGGCTTCTGTTCGCACCGATTCAGCCTCAAACGTCCAGACGTACCACCGCACCCTCTGACAAAGCGGATCGATACATTGAATAAATGAATAATTAGAGGGCGATTCTTTTTTTGATCGAGCGCCGAAGTTAGGCGGTGTTGCTTTCTTTCTCAGTGCGCTCAATCGACGTCCGCAGCTTTTCCGCCAACGCCCCCACATGAGGCTCTTTGATGATGTTGATGTGGTTGCCGGAAATTTCGTAAGTCTCGATCTTCCCGCGCACTAATTCTCGCCAACCGTCATGCAGGTCATAATCGGAAGTGAGATCGCTGGCGAGAAAAAGCGTGACATCACCCGAATAAACTTGCGGCTCGTAATCTCTTACCGCGGCGAAATTAATTTCTTCAATGTTCTGAAGCACTGGCGGCAGAGGCTGGCCGAACCGCTTGCATAGTTTGTAGGCCCGACGATAGATCCTGTGCTTCGCTTTTGCCGGAGCGTAACGCAGCTTATTTAGCAAGTAACGAACTTTGTCTCCGGAATTCAGCGAGCGCAAGTTCGTTATGTGCGACTGCCATTTTTTCGCTCGACGGCTTACGCGCTGGCGACGAGTTGAAGCGCCGGGCAACAGTTTGAAGTAACACGCCAATGCGATTGTCCCGCCCGACGATCGACCGCCGATCATGTATGGACCTTCAGGCTGAATCTCGCGCATCTCTTTAAGGTAATGCGCGGCCATGTCTTTGATGTTCGTGTGCGGCTGAGATTTTCCGTCGAGACCTTTTGCCTGCAATCCATAGAATGGCTGATCCGGCCCCAGCATGCGCGCGAGTTCCTGATACTCGAGCACGTTGCCGCCCGCCGCGTGCACGCAGAAGAAAGGTGTGCGCGCGCCGCCCGGCTGAATCATAACTAAAGATGACCAGGCGGTTTGCCAACCCTCATCGTGCAGCACGCGCGCAAGTTGCCGTACCGTCGGCGCCTGAAACAAAGTGGCCAGCGGCAAATTCTTTCCGAACGATTTTTCGACTTCCGCAAACAGCTTCACCGCGAGCAGGGAATGACCGCCCAACTCAAAGAAGTTTTCATCCACGCCGATCGGCTGCACTCTTAACACTTGTTCCCACATGCGCGTCAATTTCAGCTCAAGTTCATTGCCTGGCGCCGCGAAGCTCTTCTCACATTCGCGTTTGAAATCACCGGGCGCCGGCAGGGCGGCCCGATCAACTTTGCCCATGGGCGACAGTGGCAACGATTCGAGCGTCACGAAAATTGACGGCATCATGTAATCGGGAAGCCGCGTGCGCAGAAATTCGCGAATCTCTGCAGCCCGGAGATTGCCGTTGCGCGACACCAGGTACGCCACCAGATGTTTGTCGCCGCTGTCTTTACGGGCAACCACAACCGCATCGCGGACTGTTTCGTGCTCCATCAATGCAGCTTCTATCTCGCCGAGTTCGATCCGGAACCCGCGCACCTTAACTTGAGTATCGATGCGGCCAATGAATTCGATCTCGCCCGTCGCACGATACCGAACCAAGTCGCCGGTGCGGTACAAACGATCGCCATTGGCAGAAACCGGATTGCGCACAAACCGTTCTTGTGTCAGTTCAGGCCGATCGAGATATCCGCGCGCCAAGCCGTCGCCGCCGATGTAAAGCTCACCGGGTACGCCGATCGGAACCGGATTGCCGTGACGATCCAAAACGTAAACCGAGGTGTTTGAGATGGGAAAGCCAATCGGCACTGAGCCGTTAACTTTCGACAAGTCATGAAGCGGGTAACAGCAGGTAAACGTCGTGTTCTCGGTTGGGCCATAACCGTTGATTAAGCGACAGTTGGGAAGCTCTTTGAAAACTTTCTGTACGTGCGGCACCGACAGCACGTCGCCACCCGCTAACAGTTGCCGCAGCCCGCGCAAATCATCGAGATGATTCTCGACCATCAGATGAAACAGTCCGGCGGTCAGCCACAGCGTGGTCACTTTGTGTCGCTTAATAGTCTGGCCCAGTTCTTTCAGCGAGGGAGCACCAGCAGGCAGCAGGGCCAATCGAGCGCCATTCAAGAGGCTCCCCCAAATTTCGAACGTCGAAGCGTCGAATGAAACGGTCGAGGATTGCAGAAACACTTCATCAGGCGAGAACGATGCGTAGTTCGTATTCTTCACCAGGCGCACAATATTACGATGCGTCACCATCACGCCTTTTGGCTTGCCGGTTGAGCCCGATGTGTACATAACGTAAGCGAGATTGTCAGGGCCGGCGATCGGCTGAGGATCGTCCTGGCTCTGTTTCGTCAATTCCTGCGACAGCTCGTCGATACAAATTGTTGACGCAGCCGGCGACGGCAGTTTCGCCGCCAACGGTTTTACGGTGAGCAGTAACGGCGCACCGGCATCGTTTATCATGAACTGCAACCGCGCGACTGGATATGCAGGGTCTAACGGTACGTAAGCACCACCGGCTTTCAAAATCCCGAGCAGCGCCACGATCAATTCAGGCGAGCGTTCAAGGCAAACAGCAACGCGGGTGTCCGGTTCGATGCGGTGCGCGCGCAGGTAATGGGCCAACTGATTGGCCCGCGCATTCAGTTCGCGATATGTAAATTTCTCGTCGTTCCAAACCAACGCCGCGGCGTCAGGCGCAATAGCGACCTGTTCTTCGAATAACTCCTGAATGCTTTGCTTCGATGGGTAATCGGTCCTGGTATCATTCCACTCGACGAGCAACTGGCGGCGTTCGGCTTCACTAAGTAACGGCAACTCGGAAATCCTCTGTTCCGGATTCCCTGCAATTCCTTCCAGCAAATTTTGGAAGTGGGTCATCATGCGCGCGATCGTTTCTGCCTCAAACAAATCAGCATTTGATTCGAACAAGCAAACCAATTCATCGTTCCGCTCAACTATGTCGAGCGTCAGATCGAAATTTGCCATCACATGATCGACACGGAAGTGTTGAGCGGTCAGCCCCGATAATTGAAGCGGCAGGATTTCTTCGCTTTGCAGCACAAACATCACCTGGAACAGAGGGTTGTGCGCCAGCGTTCGTTCCGGCTGCAACTCTTTCACCAGCCGCTCGAAGGGCAAATCCTGATGCGCGTAAGCTCCCAGCGCAACCTGCTTCACATGACTGAGAAAATCGTGAAACGTCGCGGTACTCGAAACGTTCGCGCGAATCGCGAGCGTGTTTATGAATAAGCCAATCAGCTCTTCGGTTTCCGCGGTCTGACGCCCGGCGATAGGCGTGCCGACAACAATATCTTCTTCACCCGTGTAACGATGCAGCAGAATCTGATACGCGGCCATCAGCAACATGAACAGCGTCACATTTTCTTTCTGGCAGAGCAGCCTGAGACGCCGTGTAAGGTCCGCCGGCAAAGTGATCGTTTGTTCTGCACCGCGAAACGCGCGATAGGCCTGCACGTTTGGTCGCTGGTGATCAGTGGACAACTTGAGGACCGCCGGCATCGTCACAAACTGCTTTTTCCAATATGCAAGATGCGATTCATAAACCTCGCCTTCAAACCATTCGCGTTGCCAGAGGGAATAATCCGCATACTGGATTGGCAGTTGAGGAAGCGGAGATGAACGGCCGGCGCTATATGCGTCATAAACGGCTGATAACTCTCGATGAAAAATTCCAACCGACCAACCATCAGTGACGATGTGATGCATTGTCACCCCTGCGACAGATCAAACGGACGACGAGCTTCATATCTCAGAATTCTCAAAGCTTCCGCCTCGCGTTCGTCTTCCGGCATGATCGTCAAATCGACCAGCGGGATTTCAAGCTTTACATCCTGAATAACCTGGGTGGGCGCGCCATCTACTATCTTGAAAACCGTCCGCAGCGCGTCGTGACGATCGACGAGCGATTGCAAAGCTTTCTTTAAGGCATCGACATTGAGGGTCCCAGTTAAGCGCGCCGCCGTCGGCGTGTGATAGACCGATTCACCCAGCATCAACTGGTTGAGGACCCAAAGACCCTGCTGGTTATACGAAAGCGGCGCCGACTTTAATTGGCGCGCCGCAATGACCTGACGCCTCGTCTGCTCGCGCTGGTTCTTTTTCATCAAACGCAGCTCGAGCAACGCGCGCCGCGCGGGCGAAAGCGCAGCCAGCTGCTGCTGAATATCAGTTGTGAGACGTTTCGTTTCGATCATCGATCCATTCAGGCAGCCGCCGCTTCGTTAATCTTCGACTCTAAATCGAAGACCTGTCGCGCCTCGTCTTCACTCATCGCCGCGACTTCTTCCAAAAGTCTTTCCAGTTCCGAGCAGCCCTCTCGTTCGGCCACCCGTTGCGAGAGTATTTCAGCAAGCGCAGCAATCGTCGGCGCCTGAAACAGGTCAACCATGCCAAAGTCGACAGTCAAACTTCTGTTGACGATTGAAACCACTTTAGCGGCGAGCAACGAATGGCCGCCTAAATCAAAGAAGTTGTCCTGAACGCCTAACCGCTTTATTCGCAGTACTTCTCGCCAGGCCGAGGCGAGCAATTCTTCGAGCGGCGTGGCGGGAGCAACAAATATTTCGCCAATGACCTCTTCCGATTTCGGCTCGGGCAACGCGCGCCGATTGATCTTGCCGCTGGGCATCAATGGCACTGCTTCGATTGTCTCGAAGGTGGCCGGCACCATGTATGAAGGCAGTTTGGACTTGAGGAAGTTCCGCAACTCACTTGAAATCACGGCCGTGTCATTGGCTACCACATAAGCAATCAGCCGCGCATCAGGATCCTCGCGCAAGATGACGACACAGTCTTTGACGCCTTCGTGCCTTCTCAGCACTTGTTCGATCTCTTCGAGTTCCACTCGGAACCCGCGGACTTTGATCTGGTTGTCGACACGACCGATAAAGTCGAGCGAGCCACAGGGGCGATAACGAACCAGGTCGCCGGTCCGGTAGAGTCGATCATTTGCATCGTCACTAAATGGATTGCGAATGAATTTCTCAGCGGTCAATTCCGGTCGGTTGATATAACCGCGCGCCACGCATGGACCACCGATGTACAGCTCGCCGGCAACGCCGATGGGGGATGGTTGCAGCGAACGGTCCAAAACGTAAACGCTCGTGTCCGGAAGCGGTCTTCCGATCGACACGGCGCCCGAAACCGAAAGGTTGTCAGCTCTCAGGTCGCACACCGTTGCCGCAACCGTCGTCTCAGTCGGTCCATAGCTGTTGACCAAACGGACCGTGTCGCCAACTTTGCTGTGCCAGGCGGCCACGCGATCGGCCGAAGCTTTTTCGCCGCCAATGATCACCAGCCGCACGCACGACGGCAGATCGAGAGCATCACCGCTCAAAGCGTCCGTCAGTTCATGCCAATACGCCGTCGGCAGATCCAGCACCGAAATCTTCCAATCAGCGCAATAGCGAATAAAATCGCGCGCCGAGCTGATCATGTCATCTGTGCGCAGCACCACGGTCGCGCCATGAGTAAGCGCTGGATAGATTTCCTCGGCGCTGAGATCAAATGAAAGCGAAGCGAATTGCAGGATCCGATCTTTGTCGATGATTCCGTAAGCGGCGGTCGCTGCGCGAGTAAAGTTTGCCAGCGAACGATGCTCGATCGCGACGCCTTTCGGATTCCCGGTGGAGCCCGACGTGTAAATTACGTACGCGACATTATTCGATGCAGCTGTGACCGCGGGATTCTGGTCACTGTAAGAAGCGATGACGTCCCAATCGCTATCGATGCAAAGCAGCGTTGCTCCATCGCCGCCGTCGGCTGCCAGCTCGCGCTTTGTGATCACCATGCCGAGCGCAGCATCCTTAATCATGAACTGCAATCGTTCGCGCGGGTATTTTGGATCCAGCGGCACATAACCACCACCGGCCTTCAGCACGCCGAGAATTGCGACCAGCATTTCGAGACTGCGCGGCACGCTTACGCCCACCAGCGTTTCCAGGCCGACACCGCGGTCTCGCAGATAATGAGCCAGCTGATTGGCGCGCGCGTTCAACTCGGCATAAGTGATGCCGTCTCGCTTAAATTCCGCGGCGATTGCGTCGGGTGTTTTTGCGGCTTGCGCTTCGAACAAGTTATGAACACAGGTCTGCTGTGGCGCCTCAACGCCGTTATCATTCCACGCGACTAAAAGTTGATGTTGCTCTTCCTCACTCAGCAGCGGCAGCTTGTCGACAGGTTGGGCCGGATCGGAAACGACCGCAGCCAGCACGTTCTGATAGTGCGTAAGCATCCGCTCAATCGTCTCGGTCGCGAACAAGTCTTTGGCATATTCAAAAGAAATCGAAATTCCGTCTGCGGCTTCCTGAACCTCGAGAGTCAAATCGAATTTTGCCGCATTGTTCTTAATATTGATTGGGGCGAACCTGACTCCGTTAACGGCCAGCTGAGGCTCCGGCATATTTTGAAAGGCAAACATCACCTGGAACAGCGGCGACCGGTTCGCTTTTCGCTCCGGATTCAATTCTTCGACGAGTTTTTCGAACGGCAGATCCTGGTGACAGAAGGCGCCCATCACCGTCTGGCGAACTCGCGCCAACACTTCGCTGAAAGTCGGCTGGCCGTTAAAGTCTCCGCGCAGAACCAGCGTGTTGACGAAAGCGCCAATCAAATTCTCGGTCTCAAACATCGTCCGGCCGGCGACCGGCGAACCAATAATGACGTCTTCCTGGCCGCTGTAACGAAACAACAAAGCTTGAAACGTTGCCAGCAGCGTCATGAACAAGGTGGCATTCTCGTTTCGACTCAGGAGTTTGAGCGACGCGGCGAGGTGCGCCGGCATTTGCGCCGACACGCGGCCCCCTTGAAAGCTGTGCGTTGGCGGCCGCGGAAAATCGGTTGGCAAATCCAGCACTGTCGGTGCATCGGCAAGCTGACGCTTCCAGTAATCGAGTTGCCGGTCAATCGTCTCGCCTTCCAGCCAACGCCTCTGCCAAAGGGCAAAGTCTGAATATTGAATGGGAAGCGTGGGCAGACCGGCTCCGTCGATGCCGTGCAGGTACAAATAGGTCAGCTCGCGAAGCAGTACGCCGATGGACCAGCCATCACAAACAATGTGATGCAGCGTGATGATTAGCTCATGATCATTTTCCGAGAATTTCAACAGTCGCGCGCGCAGCAGCGGGCCATGACCTAGATCAAACACATAACCAGCTTCTGTGTCGTGCGCTCGGGCGCGCTCATCCTCCCGTTCGCTCGCTGCAAGGTGCGAAAGATCCGAAACCCGAATCGCGACGGACATCGACGGGGCGATGACCTGCACGGGCGATCCGCCGGACATGACAACGTTGGTCCTGAGTATTTCGTGCCGCGCGACGACTGCACCGATTGCTTCCTGCAACTTTGCGAGGTCGAGGGGGCCGGTAATCTTCAGCCCCGTCCGCACATTGTAGGAAGCTCGATTTGCACTTGATTGATCGAGAAGCCAGAACTGCTGTTGATTGAAAGACAACGGCGCGGCCCCAACATGGCCCGTGGCATGGATTGATTGCACAATTGCCTCGTTGCCACCACTACTGATGCGTTCAGCCAGCAGCCTGATCGTCGGACATTCGAAGAGCGTGCTGATTGGCGCTTCAAATTTGAATTGACGGCGAACGCGCGCGGCGATTTGCGCCGCCAGCAAAGAGTGTCCGCCCAGCTCGAAAAAATTATCGTCGCGGCCAATGACGTCGACTGACAGCACCTCTGACCAAATCTGCGCCAGGCGAATTTCGATCTGGCCCTGCGGGCCGACAAATTCGGCAGAGACGCCTGCCCTTGAGATCGCGGGCTCAGGCAAACGCAGTCGATCCACTTTTCCGTTAGCAGACAGCGGCAGCGACCCTAGTTCTACAAATGCAGAAGGAACGGAATAATCTGGAAGACGCGCGCTTAGAAACGCGCGCAACTCGCTGGCTGCCACCTCGCGAACGGCCACGTAGTAAGCTATTAGCCTCTTCTCGCCTACGCCCTCGATCACCGCCCCACCCCAAGCGGGCTGCCCGCTGGGGGCTCCCGGTGTCGGGCGACCGCCCGCCTCGCGCGCCATCACCACGCAGTCCTGGATCGACGGATGCTGTGACAAGGCCGCTTCGATCTCGCCCAGCTCGATGCGAAAGCCCCGCAGCTTTACCTGCTGATCGCGGCGGCCGGCGAATTCAATTTGGCCATTCGCCGACACCCGCGCCCAGTCGCCGGTTCGATAAAGGCGCACGCCGTCGCGCTCGATAAATTTTTCCGCCGTGAGCTGCGCTTGATTCAGATAACCGCGCCCAACTCCAGCGCCACTGATATACAACTCGCCTGTCTCATCAATCGCGCATGCCTGCTGATTTTCATTCAGCACGTAGATGTCTGTGTTCGCGATCGGATTGCCGATTGGGACGTAACGCTCGCCGGCAAAATTGCGCGGCAGGTGAAACAGCGCCACGATGCCGGCGGTTTCCGTCTGTCCGAACATGTGAACGTGATGGGCCGGATGATTGAAGTCCGTCATCCACTTTCGCGGAATCTCGCTCAAGAGAGGTTCGCTCGCGGAAAGCATCAGTCGCAACCGATTATCGAGCAATTCCCGTCTTTCATTCTCAGGAAGACCGCCGATGATCGCCGTGCAATTGCGCCAAAATGAGGGTACCGCGTCCATCACGCTGACTCCGCGCGCCTTGATCATTTGAAACAGTGCGAGCGGATCCTTGCGCTGGTCCGAAGTTGCCACGACGACACCCGCGCCCTGCGAAAGTGGCAGTAACAACTGTCGTCGCGATGAAGAGAACGCGATCGAAGCAGTATGCAAATAGAGATCGCCGGCGTTGATTTTCAGTTCGTGATTGAGCGCCAATAAATAATTCGCCAGGTTAGCGTGCGTAATCATCACGCCCTTTGGTTGGCCGGTCGAGCCTGACGTGTAGATCACATACGCCAGATCGTCTTTTGCCTGAGCGGAGGAAAGATTCGCATCAGAGTGGTACGAAATCGCCGGCCCATCCCGATCGAGGATTAGCAAAAAAGGCGCGCCCTGTCCCATTGGGCGAGGGGGAAAGCTCTTCTTTCCGTTTGGTGGAAAAAGATTTTCCGCGAGATTCGC
Source organism: Acidobacteriota bacterium (assembly GCA_003222855.1). Classification (GTDB taxonomy): domain Bacteria; phylum Acidobacteriota; class Blastocatellia; order Pyrinomonadales; family Pyrinomonadaceae; genus UBA11740. The sequence continues at coordinate 224 of QHXH01000082.1, read as the reverse complement.
TTTCGTAAGCACAACCGCCGGCCGCGCATCGTCGAGCATGAATGCGAGCCGTTCCTGGGGATAATCCGGATCGAGCGGAAGATATGCCGCGCCGGCTTTGAGCGTCGCGACGATTGCGACAGCCATCTCAACCGATCGATCGATACAGATGCCGGCGATCGATTCGGGGCCGATGCCGAGCGTGTGCAGGTGACGGGCGAGCTGGTTTGCGCGCGCGTTTAATT
>QHXH01000081.1 GCA_003222855.1 Acidobacteriota bacterium | reverse complement strand
GATTCTGAAAGTCGCCAGGTCCAGCTCTACGGTTTTGATTCGCGGAGAATCGGGCACCGGCAAAGAACTGATCGCCCGCGCGATCCACAATCAATCGCCCCGCTCTTCGGAAATGTTTCAGGCGGTCAACTGCGCGGCGATCAACGAAAACTTGCTTGAGTCAGAACTGTTCGGTCACGAAAAGGGATCGTTCACCGGCGCACACGCGGACAAGAAAGGCTTGTTCGAAGTTGCGGATCGCGGCACGTTGTTTCTCGATGAGATTGCCGAGCTTGACGTGGGCATGCAGGCAAAACTGCTGCGCGCTTTGCAGGAACGAAGGATTCGCCGCGTGGGCGGCTCGCACGAACTTCCCATCGATG
>QHXH01000080.1 GCA_003222855.1 Acidobacteriota bacterium | reverse complement strand
GCCGTGACCGGTGGTTTCAAACTGCCCGCCGAAGGAATCAATTTCGAAGAAGTCGAAAAGAACCTGATCCTGCAGGCGATGGATTCGACTGACTACAACATTACGAAAGCCGCCAAGCTGCTCGGCCTGACGTTCCGCACGCTGCAGTACCGTTTGGAGAAGTTTGGGATTAAGCGGACCGACGGTAAAGAAAAGGAAACAACCGAGGAATAGTGCGTGTCTAAAACTGTGGCACGCGCATCTTGCGTGGATTCACGGGCTAGAAGTCCGTACCACCCACGTCGCCATGTACCAGGAACGCAAGTCATTCTTTGGCGAGCGTTCTAAAAGCAAAACTATTCTTCGGAGGTAAATCATGAAATACACGTCTCTTCTCGTTCTGACAGCTAGCTTAATGGTTCTCTCGGCGTGCGAACCTGCTCGCGAAAGAGTCGCCCAATCATCTATTAAATCTGACTCGGAAACCGCTAAACCGATGGCGCAAGAACAACTGCGACGCGCCGAGGTGAATGATTCCGTTGCGAAGCAATCCATCTCAAACCAACCGGTTTCACTCAAGGATGCCGACGCCGCAAACATGGCATCGCAAGCTTTCGACCGCAAAATAATCCGCAACGCAAACCTGACGGTCGAGGTGGCATCGCCTGGCGACGCTCAACATAAAATCGTTTCGATCGCTGAATCGCACCAGGGCTTCGTCGTCACCTCAGAAGCAACCCAACGCAGCGCAGAAGACAAATCCAAGCCGGAGATGACCGTCGACCAGGTCATCCGCGTGCCGCCTTCACAATTCAATCAAGTGATGGACGAGATCCGCGCTGTCGGGGCGCGCGTGATCCAGGAGAAAATCACCGGGCAGGACGTTACTGAAGAGTTCATGGATCTGGAAGCGCGGATCAAGAATCAGAAGGCGCTCGAGTTACAATTTCTGGAGATCATGAAACGCGCGGGCAAGGTTGACGATGCGTTAAGCGTTCAAAGAGAACTGGCCGAGGTGCGAACTGAAATAGAGAAGCTGGAAGGTCGCCGCCGCTTTCTGGAAAACCAATCCAGCCTTTCAACGATCAATGTGACGTTGCAACCGCCGATGCAAATCGTGAACGCCACCGGATTTTGGTATAGCGTTAAGTCAGCATTCTCGGACGGCGTAGACGTCGCGGCAGACATAGTCCTGTTTCTGATCCGTGCGATCATTGCGCTATTGCCGATACTGGTCCTGATCGTTCTGCCGCTTGCGTTGCTGGTGAAACTAGGCTTGCGAGTTGTGCGTAGAAGACGGCCAGTTGCAGAACCTGCGACTGCCGCGGTAAGCGAATGATCCCTTGTTACACTATGATGTTGAGAGAACCTGGAATCAAACAGCAGGATGCAAAAGGAGAAAGCGAAGAATGAAGCGCGTGTGTTTTGCGGCCTTGTGTTTGGCCTTCATGCTTGAAGCATGCAGGAACTCGACATCTCCGGTAGCGTCCTCATCTCCGACGTCATCAGACATTTCATCTTCTGATCAGGTCGTAAAGGCCTACTCGCATTTCATCCCGACCTCTTCACCGCCGACAAACCTCGAACTAGTCATCTCGCCGGGCTTTCACATTAACGCAAATCCGGCGTCGTTTCCTTACTTGATTGCTACGGAAGTGAAACCTGGCAAAGCCGACGGAATCGCGGTTAGTGACAAGCTGACTTATCCTTCGCCAAAGATGGAAACGTTTGCTTTCGCTGACACACCATTGGCGGTTTATGAAGGGAGCGTGACTATTCCCATTCCGTTGACGCCCGCGCCTGGCGCTAAAGGCCAGCGAACGATTCCTTTTGAAATACGCGTGCAAGCGTGCGACCACGAGAAATGTTATCCGCCGTCCACGCTGACCGCGTCTTTACCAATCGATCTCGATGCAATCCGGCGATGATTGAACGCGTTTGGATTATTGGCTCAGGGATTCTGCTCGTGTTGGCGGCTGTTTTTCTCTGGCGGAACAATTTGTCTACCGCATTCGTTACTGCTGCTTTGGGCGCCTGTGCATGGTTTCTGAGTTATCGCGCCCGGCTACGAAAGAAAATCAAAGATGATGAGTTACCCGATGAGGACTTTTCCGAAGGTGCCGATGAAGAATAGCTTACCGATCATTTTGATTCTCGTTCTTGTTCTTCTGCTCGCAACGACCGCTGCCTTTGCGGCGCCGTCCGATCAGTCAGAGGTGCGCGCGGCCGTGCAACACATCTTTGACCAACTGAAAAGCGGCGAGTACGAAGCGCTGTATGATGCCTTGCCGGCTTCGGCGCGCACGCGCATCTCGCGCGAGCGGCTGGTCGCCGGCCTGCAACGGACACGAAATCTTTATCAACTTCAAAGAATAGAAGTCGGCACGGTGAGCGTCTCGGGAAATCTCGCCGTGGTCGATACGACCATGTTCGCTCACATCGCCAAGCCATTCGACGGCGATGGCAAACTGGTGGTCCAACAGTATTTGATTCGTGAAGATGGAAAATGGAAAGTGGCGACCGGAGACACCGAGACAATCAATCATTTTCTGAAGAGTAATCCCAGTTTCGCGCGTCGCTTTCCGATCAAAAAGCCGCGCGCGTTCGTCAATCAAGACGGTAAGTGGATTGAGATTCCATTGGGCCAGCGGCGATGAGTGGCACAGACTTTAGTCTGTGAAGGGCAATCTCACTCACAGACTAAAGTCTGTGCCACCTTCAACTCGATAGCAAATCTTCAAAGGATAATTGGGCATCATCTGTTTGCAGGTGATGAGGCGTGGATGCACGCGGGACGTCCAAAGCTTCGCGCACGGCGTCGAGATGAAATCTGATGATGCGCGGCGTCAGCCGGACTGAGGGAATCCGTCGCCGTTGCGCCAACCGCCGCACAGTCGATTCACTTACTTGCAGAATTTCCGCGAGCTGCTTCGCGGTCAGAAATTCTTCGCGATCGGACATGGTATTAAAGTCTCAAGTTTACGTGGCCTACGAGGTCAGTACCGGCAACTTGAAACCTGAAACTTACTTCGGATTCTTCTTATACGCCAACGCCACGCGATAAACCACCGCGCTTTCAACCTCGACATCTTTTGAAGCCGGCTCAGTGCCGTCAGCTTTCAGCGTCACGCGATATTTGGCCGTCTCCGGGGGCAAACGAAAAACAAATTCGCCGGTCTCGCCGGTTACCCGCGAATCGAGTTTCTGAGTTGAGTTTTCGTTAATGATTCTCGCCAGATCAACGCGCACGCCGGGAACGCTGCGCCCGTCTTCGGTGAACACACTGCCGCGAATGAATGCGATCGAGCCTTCATCGATCGTCAAATATAATCGATCACCGAGCGGCCGCGTTTGTCCGGCCCTAACTGTCACGTCGTCGATGGTGCCGACGCTTAGACCCGCTTTGCGAAACTTTACGCTGTAAGTTCCGGGCGCCACGCGCGACATTACAAAGTCGCCTCTCTTGTCACTCAACGTGCGTGATACTTCGTGATCGCCCTGGAGCAGGATGACCGCGACGCCTGACGGCGAACCTTTTTCGACCCGCACTTTGCCTTTGATGGCGCCGGTCTTTTTGTCCTGGGCGAAGCAGGAAAACGAAAGGAGAAGAAAGAGGACGGCAGTGAAAGATGATTTAGTGAGCGTCATAGTTCCTCGTCGATAACTTTTATCATGAAGTGTGGCGCGCGGCGAGCGTCCAGGATCAATCAAGCAATACCTCTACAGGATTTAAGCGCAAAATGTTTATAGGTATCGATATCTACTCACCTATGTCACCGTTGAGCGAGAAACTCACTCAATGGCGGGAGTAAATCTCAAGGGCAAATTTTTCGATAAATATTCCGCTCCCGTCGGGGCTTAGAGCCTGGTTCTCGCCAGGAACGTTGTCCGTGTAGTGCAATGGCGCGGTTACTTTCGCCAGCGTATAATCGCCTCATTCCGGATCCGTGTTGTTTCGTGGATCGTTTTTTGATTTTTCTGTACACGGCCACCGAAAATTAGTTCACTACTCTCATTCTTTATGTCATTTACTTTTTCTTTCAGATCACGCCAGCACGTTTCTCTTCCGGCGCTCGCAATCGCACTAGTTCTATCGACGTCAATTTGGGCGTTCAGCCAGGACAATCCTTCAACGCAAGAGCGTCCGCGCCGCGCGCTCCCGACAGAACCAGATGCGCAAGACATCATTAAAGTTGATACCGATCTGGTGCCGCTTGACCTGGTCGTGACTGACGCTAAGGGGCGGCTGGTGCGCAATCTGAAAAAAGAAGACTTCAAACTTTATGAGGATGGGATTGAGCGCCCAATTGCTTCATTCAACATCGAAAAGATCGAAGGCGCGCCGCGCCCCGTAGCAATTGTCTTTGCGATTGACCTTTCCGGCAGCATGACGCCTGACGAAGTCGATCGCGTGAGCGACGCGATGCGTGAATTCTCGCGTCGTTTGGCCGAACATCCGGCTGTGTTCGCGTTGATGACATTCGGCATGCATGTAAAGACAATTCAATCGCTGACCAGCGATCGCGAGAAACTTGAGCGCGCTTTTGAACGGCTTTCACATGAACCCAACGGCATGTCAACACATGCTTACGACGCAGTCGATGATGCCGTGCGGATGCTCGCGAGACATGCGCCGCTGACTAAACAACATCAAATGGTCAAGCGCGCCGTCGTGGTGATCACTGACGGATTTCCGGTCGGCGACGTGGTCTCACCTGAAACCGTCATCGAACGCGCGAACGCCGCCGACACCAGTGTGTACGTGGTCACGATGCCGTCTTACACGCGCGTGTTGGCTTCGGCCAAGATAATGCCGCTGCCGACGCCGCTCGATGTCAGTGGCTTGGTTGAAAAAACGGGTGGCCGCAGCGTCTACGCGAATGAGAAGGATCTTGGGCCGCTGTTTCGCGCGATTGCCGAGGATGTAGCTTCAGCCTATGCGATTGGATTTTATCCGCCGGCTGAAAATCGGCGCGATGGTAAGTTTCACACGATTCGGATTGAAGGTCCGGCGGGTTTGACGTTGCGACCGAGCAGGAGTGGATACCAGTCCGGTAAGCAGTGAGCTGTGGGCAGTGAGCAGTAAGAACCAAGTACTGCTCACAGCTCACTGCCAACTGCTCACTAATTAGAATTCATCATCATCGTCATCGTCGTCCAAATCCTCTTCTTCAACAATATCCAACTCCACGGGATCGAGACCGACGACCTCCAGTCGCACTCCGCACTCTTCGCATTCAACCGTTTCGCCTTTGTCGGCGTCGGTGTCAACGTGGACTTCGGCTTCACATTCGGGTTCCGGTCGGCACTAATCAATACCTCCAATGAATTGTCTTCTGAGGTCAATCTAATGGCGAGCGAAAGATTTTGCAATAGCATTTCTTGATACGAAACAAACCGCGCAATCTTTCAATTGAAAAGCGAACGTTTACGGACAATGTATTTCAGCAGGACAACAATGTCTGAGCGCAGTTAGGCGCGGAATATTTGTAGCGGCGATGCGAGTTTTCACGTTTCAATTGATTTTCGGTCTTCTGTTTTGAAGCGCCGAAGGCGCAGTTCAACCACGTATGCAAGTGGCATCATTGGTGAGTCAGATAAGTTGTTCTATAAATATTCAGCTCCGACGGAGTTTTCTTCGTCCTAGCCTTCTTGCGCCACAATAACTCGTGACCGAAACCAGGACTCCTAATAACAAGCCAGTCAGGACACCCGAATTCATTCGGCTCGTGCCGGCAAAGCTTCGCGGGGCATTGGAAGGTTCGTCGGTGACCGTAAAATAATCGCCGTTGCCTTCCCCCGTGCGCAGCATCCGCTGTATTTCGTCAAAGTTGAAAGGGCGCGCACCACGACGGCCAAAGACGGCAATCTGATTGCCGCTTTCGTCCATTGCCCGATCGCGATCGAGAGGCTTTGACACTGCTAAGGCCTCGCCCCTGGTTTTGAAACTCGCGATCAGTTGGGGCTCGGGTCGCGGACTGAAACCCGCATAAGTCGGCATCGTCTCCTGCGAAGTCAGTTGCAGTATTCGCAGGCCGTTCCTTCCATCGGCGACATAAGCAAACAGGCTCGCATTGGTCATGGCGATCTTCACCTGGCGCGCATCATTAAGCGCGCCCTCGGCGTTGTATGTTTGATCGAGACAAGGGTTATTGGGCTGTATAATATTGACAACTGCGATGCCGTTTTTGCCTTCTGCAACGTAGGCATAAGTTCGCGCCACGTAAACATCGCGTCCGTCGGCTAATGGAATATATATCCCGTCGTATCGCACCTGCCCAGGCGGACTCACATCGATGGTCTTCAATCCTTCATCGTCAACTACAAAGCCGTACCGAAACTGAATCGCGACGGCGCGTGGATGTCTGAAAGCAACGCGGCCCATTATCTTCGGATTCAGCGGATCGTCGATGCTGACGACAACCAGCTCGCGATCCGTCGTGATGTACGCATTCGTTCCGGCAATCGTGATGTTATTCGCATCGGTCAAGGCGCCGTCAGGATTGAACGCGGCGTCTGGATATTTCCTGTCGTCCAACTGCCGCTTCAAATAATTGTTGAGCGGATCGCCGTCCAACAGCGTGGCCGCATTCACGACGATGAGTCCTTCGTATTTGTCCACGACGTAAAGATAGGCATAGAGCGGATGAATCGGCTGCTCTTCATTCATGAGTTGTGCCGGCCGCAATCGCCGCGCTTCGTCGGGCGAAACCATGCGGCCGTCGTTTGTCATCCGCCAGCGCGCCGGATCGACCGCCAGAGTCGAAGGGACCCCGACTGCCGTCGCGTATTTTGTCCTCACCCAAAATTTCTGACCGAAGCGCGAGACCGGGGCGGTGGTGATGCGTTCCGAAAATCCTTTCTGGTCGATCTGCGCGACGTCGTAAACCCTTAAACCACCTTCGCCCGCTGCGACGTACGCGTACTCGCCCCGCAATTGCACCTGCAGCGCGCGCGGGTTTCCTTTGTGTTCGTACGCTTCGCGGAGTTCGCGCCCGCTCTTGACGAATTCCTGATAGTTGCCTGGGTAAGCAATCTTTTGGAGCGTGCTGCCAAGCACAGCCTGCGGCTCAGTACGTTCAGTGGCGACCACCGCCTCAAGCGCATCGCCGGAAGCAACGTAGACGTATCGGCCCATGAAGTTGACGAAGTTGGTTCCCTGCAAAAGCAGCTGGGCCATCCAGGCATTGTTGTCGTTGCTCTTCGAAACGTGGCAGTCAGTGCAGGTCTTCGTTTCGGTCGCACGCACCGTGTGGGGCACGTGCGTATTGAAAGTCTGACCGGAGTAACCTTCAGCAGAGACAGTCTGCTGCTGAGAATAGATCCACTCGCGATTCTGATTTTGAGAGCTGACCAGAACGGCGCTTGATGAACGCACCGGTGCGATGCGATTTCCGGTCACTGTCCCGTCGCGGCCGAGCATGAAGACATCGTCGCGCAGAACTTGATAGTTATAGGTCGTGTAGTTGCGGGTATCGCCGCCTTCGTTATGACGATTCGGCATCTTGCGATTCGCCTGCATCGAGAGATGACAACCAAAACAGCCGGTCACCCATGAAGAATGACAAGCAAAACAGGTCATGTTTTCGTCACGATGCGCCAACAGCTTGTCATCCACCGGCACCTCGCCCCAGGTTGCGTTGTCGGTTTGCATCGTCTTCGCATAGCGCGACTTCTGACTGTAGTCCTCAGGGTGCGACGCATTAGGATTTATCGTGTCGGCAGTCTGTTTGACTCGCCACCAGCGTCCGGGCACGACCATCGAATTCTGAATAATGTCCCCCGCCTTCAAAGCAACTTCGTTTCCATTCTCGTCTTTCTTTTTCGTATCGCTTCTGATGGTCTGGAACAGAAGCACCCGTCCGCCGTCGACGTCGCGAAAGCGAATGGTAGCGAGATTGCGCACGACCCCTTGACCAAACTTGTCGTCTTTGACACTCAAGCCGGCGGCGAATCCCGACGGTATCAGCGTTGCCCGTTTCCGAATCGTTCCGTGACAGTCAGTACATCCGATCTGAATCGCGGCGCGCGGTTCGTTGTAAAGCACTCCGTTGCCGTGCGCGTCCTGGCGAAAATGACAGTCGACGCAGTGCATCCCTTTTTCCAGATGAATATCGTTGAGATGGACAGCCTTTCGGAA
>QHXH01000079.1 GCA_003222855.1 Acidobacteriota bacterium | reverse complement strand
AGTGAACATTAAACGTCCTGGCTGCCTTAGCCACTTTGGGAATGTTGGGATCTCTTCGCGTGCAAGCACTAGCCAGGCCTAAGCTCGCGACAATTGCGACGACATAGAGTGTTCGTCCTTTGAAAGAGTTGGTTTGCATCGGTCTACTTCAAAGTCAGAATCGGCCAGTCATGATGAAGAGCCGTTTGCCGCAAGCGAAAATCCGGATTGACAGCCGCCGGATGGCCCACGATCGAAAGCATCGGCAGATCGCTCATGCTGTCCGAATAAGCGAACGAGTCGCTGAGATTGATTCCTTCACGCTCGGCAAATGTTCGAATCCATGAAGCCTTGGTTGCTGAGGCCAGGACCGGAGGCAAGAGACGCCCGGTCGCCACGCCCTTCACAAACTCGAGACGATTAGCAACGTAATCAGTTATTTCCAAATACTCCATCAGCGGCTTCACTGAAACCTCGAGCGCGCCGGTGACGACGACCTGGCGCAATCCCAGACTTCGAGACTTTTCGATCAATTCAAACGAGCCGGGATAGACCGCAGGCTTTAAGATCTTTTCGAACAACTCGTCGGCAAAGAAGCGCATCCGATCTTCGCGTTCGCCTTTGTACCGCTTGAAGAAGAGATCGTTGAAGACTTTTCGGCTATACTGATCACTTACCGCGAACAGGGGAACACTTAGCAGCGTGGTTGCGCTCTTGGTAAAGCTGCGCAGGAGGCTCGGTTGATTGCGAGCATAAAAACCGAGCGTATGGACCAGGTTGGTGCTAACCAGCGTTCCTTCCAGATCGTAGAAAGCTGCTGCTGTCACTTGTGCCTCTGTTTTCGTGTGTGGCCGAACGCGGACTATACCTTATTCGGGCGTCAAGATGAAAGGCAATCGAGGCGTGTATGATGAGACCATACAATATGGCTTTTAAAACAGGTAGACTGTTGGAAATGCTCGGCAAAAGCGCCACTCTTACCGTGGTCGCGTTGGTGGTTTTGAATGGAATCGGCTGTCGAAAAGCGGCCACGGCGACCGCCGATCACGTAGCGGTCAGGCCATCGGCCGAGGCCATTTCGGAGGCGGACGGATATTACGCCCAACGCGCCGACCTGGTGAAGGTGCGGCAGGCCCTTGTGAGCTTGCGACAGGCCCGGGCAGAGGATCCTTCGAATTATGAGTTGGCCTGGCGCCTGTCAAAGTTCAATTACTATCTTGGTGCGCACACCCCGGAATCCTCAGAGCAGGAGAAAGCGTATCGCGAAGGCATTGAGGCCGGAAAACTAGCCGTCCAATTACAAGATGGAAAACCTGAAGGCCATTTCTGGTTGGGAGCCAACTATGGCGGCAATGCGCAGATCAGCACTCTCGCTGGTTTGGGAGAGCTCGACGACATTAAGCACGAAATGGAAACGGTGCTGAAAATCAATGAAGGCTTCCAATCGGGCAGTGCTTACATGGTATTGGGCCAGGTCTATTTGGAATCGCCGAGACTGTTGGGCGGCGACACATCGAAAGCGATCAGCTATTTAGAAAAGGGGATCAAGGTTGGACCAGACAATGCTCTCCTGCGCGTGCGCCTCGCGCAAGCATATGCTGAAACGCATCGAAATGACGACGCGCGAAAGCAGATTGACGCGCTGATGGCGATGAAGCCTTTGCCGGATTACGTACCGGAATATCAGGAAGCAGTTACTGAGGCGAAAAAACTTCAGGACAAGATCAAATAGCTATGGCAGCTTGCTGCCGGCCTTCTTCAACTCCTCGAGCGTGCGCTTATGCTCTTCTAATTTCTTCCCCGCTTCCGCCAGCTTACCTTCTGACGTGAGCCTTTGATAATCATCGAACTCCTGAATAGCGCGGTTTACCAGCTGTTGGACGTTGGGCGGCGCGGAGGATTGCGGAGCAGGCGAAGCTTTCGGCGCAGCGTTAGCATTGGGTTGTTGTGTTTCCGGTTTCGTCTCGGTTGGCGCTTTCGTGGCTTCACCAAACAAGTTGTTGAGCGCTTCGTCAAAGTTATTGCCGTATGCCAGCCGATCCTGAGTGGCCAGCACCACCAAACGCAGTTCCGGCATCGGACTTCGCTCAGCTTTTAAATAGATTGGCTCGACGTAAAGCAGCGACCGGCCAATCGGAATGACCAACAGATGTCCGCGCTGGACGTGCGATCCTTGTTGGTTCCATAGCGTGAATTGACCTGATAATTGGGCGTTCTGATCGATCCTCGCTTCGATTTGCAGGGGCCCGTCAACCAGACGCGACTTCGGAAAATTGTAGGCGAGCAGCGATCCATAAGCATCGCCATCACAGCGCCCGGCAATCCATCCGATCATGTTGTTGCGGTTCGAAGGTGTGAAGGGAAGAATCTCGACGAACTCAACGCCTTCCTTTTCACCGGGCAGTTGCATCAAGACGAAGTAGGGCTCGATCGATTGCTCCGTCTGCTGCGTTTTGTCCTGACTGGGTGCTACCAGGCGGGCCACATTCCATAAGTCTTCGCGCTGAAAGAACGAGTTGATGTCTTGCGTGTGATAGAGAGCAAAAACCTCGGCTTGTGTCTTAATCAAAGTCTCGGGATAGCGGACATGCGCGCGCAAATCCGCCGGCATCTCTTTTTGATCGTGAAACAGCGCCGGGAAGATCGCGCGATAACTTTGAATCAATGGATCGTTCCGATCGAACACATAGAAATTCGTCGTGCCGTTGTAAGCATCGACGACAACTTTGACGCTGTTGCGAATGTAATTAACGTTTTTGTCGGCGGCCTGGTAGTGCCGCGAGTACGGATAGTTCGCGCTCTCTGTAAACGCGTCGATGATCCAGAACAGCCGTCCTTCGTTACTGACCACCATATACGGATCGTTGTCGTAAACCAGGAATGGCGCGATTCCGTCAACAATTTCGCGGATATTGCGATGGATTAGCGCATGGCTCGCGGGAGTAACATCGTCTGAGAAGGGCAGCTTGGTGAAATCGTCGAGCGCCCAGGCCAGCAACCAGCGTTTGAAGTAACCACCGACGAGAATTCCGCCGCTTCCTTCATACGAAGTCAGATTGTTCGTTTCGCCCTGAGGATAATTGAACTCCATCCGTTTCGTTTTCACGTAAACGTCATAGCTTGTTTCCTGGCCGTAATAGATTTCGGGCCGGGTGACTTTTATCTCCGCAGCGGTGGATTCGACCGGCATGTTCGAAACCACGAACTTCGGCATGCCTTCGGCATCAAATCCGTTGGCCGTATTCATCGTGATGGCATAGCCGTGAGTGTAAATTAATTTTTCGTTGACCCAGTTGCGCGAAGATTCCGGCAGCTTCTCGACGTTGAGCTCTCTCGTCCCAATCATCATCTGGCGCTTCTGTCCGCCAACTACGTAACGATCGACATCGACGTCGGTAAAATCGTAGTAGGTGCGAATCGCCTGAATCTGCTGCAGCGTATCTTTCAGCGCTCGCCAATCCCACAGGCGAATGTTATCCAGCGTCGCCCGATTGCCTTGTAGATCGGAGCTGTCGGCCGTGGTGTTGGCATCGAAGTTTCTTTGTTCGATGCCCTCAATTCCAAAAGCAGTTCGCGTGGCGGCAATGTTGTGCGCGATGTAAGGAGTTTCGCGTCCTAACTCGTTCGGCTTGACGACAAAACTGGTGACGTAGGCAGGAATGATAATCGCGCCGATAACGTAAACAACGACGGGAATCGCGAGGGCCGCGATCAGCAACCGAAATTTTCGCACGGCAAACCCGTTGATCAGGCAAATCAAAGCGGCAAGCAGCAGTGCGACAGCGACCCAGACAAAGGCCGGCAGTAAGTGATTCGCTTCGACATAAGTGACCCCGGAAAATGTCTGATGATCTTCCCAGAGATATGGATAGCGAGAAAGAATGAAGCGCCCGGCCAAAATGATCAGCCAACAGGCCAGCGGCACCGACACGGTGGCCAGACTAATCTTCCGTGCTTTTGCTGAATCGCCCGAAGTCGCCAGCCCCTGCTGAGTCATGGCGAGGGCCGCGTAAATAATCGCCGCCACTAAAATAATGAACGAGAGCGTGAGCAGCCACGAACTAAGCGCGTCATAAACCGGCAGCGTGAAGAGATAAAATCCGATCGGCTTGTTAAAGATCGGATCCGATTGACTGGTTGCAACTTGATGAAAATAGAGAGCAAAGGTACGCCATGATTCGCGCATCCCAAAGCCGAAGATCAAACCGGCGACGATCGAAATAACCCAGGCCAGCGGACGCAGCACGCGCGCAGGCGAGAAATTAACCGGCTGTTGATTAATAAAAACGGTGCGGCGCTCGAATGAAAACGAAGAGAAGGCGCGCCCAACCAGCCAGAATGCGACGCGCAGGATCACGGTCGTGAGGATCAGGAAGATAAGAAATATCTCGAGCTTGGCCCTGAAGATGAACCAAAAAATGGATGAATATCCAAGCGAACCGAACCACGCCGCTGATAAGTAAATCGAAACCGAGCGCGAAGCGATGAAGAGAAGAACGACGATCGCAACGAGTATTAGCCATTTCCATCGCCTTCGCCGCGGTTTCTTTGGGGTTACGTCGATGATATCGCTTTCGCGATCGAATGACATTGGGGTGCTCATGCGCGGCTAGCATACGCTCAAAGTATTGATCGTCAAAGACCAGCATCGCCTCTCGATCGTCTTAAGAAATGTGCTGCAGAGAAGTCTCGGTTTAGTGAGAAAGATTGAAACCATTCGCGTTGGCCTTGCGTTGGACAGAATGATAGACTGCGGTTTCGTTTAGATTAGCCGTAATGCTTTCCGAAGGAACGATTTTACAAGGGCGATATCGCATCGTGCGCCAGTTGGGGCAGGGCGGGATGGGCGCCGTGTACGAGGCCGTCGATGAGCGGCTTGATACCGTGGTCGCTCTGAAGGAAACGTTTTTTGTTGAAGAGAAACTTCGCAAACAATTCGAGCGCGAAGCGCGCCTTTTGGCGCGGCTTCATCATCAGGCGCTGCCCCGAGTCAGCGATCATTTCAACGAAGGCGATGGCCAGTTTCTGGTGATGCAGTTCATTGCGGGCGTGGATCTCTTTGAGATGCTCACCACCCGCGGCGCCCCTTTCCCGGAGGATGAAGTCGCGCGCTGGGCAGATCAGCTTTGTGACGCGCTCGATTATCTGCACACGCAGGATCCGCAAATCATTCATCGCGATATTAAGCCCCAGAACCTGAAGCTAACATCGCGCGGCCAAATTGTGTTGCTGGATTTTGGCCTGGCAAAAGGATCTGTAGGACCACTCACGGCAGTCACAACTTCAGCCAGCATTTTTGGCTACACGCCCAATTACGCGCCGCTGGAACAGATTCAAGGCAAGGGAACTGATCCGCGCAGCGACATTTATGCGCTGGGCGCGACGCTCTATCACCTGGTCACGAACGTTAAGCCGCCGGACGCTCTCACTCGCGCCGGCGCCGTCGTCAACGGTCTACCTGATCCATTGCCGCCGGCGAATCAGGTTCGCCCGGACATTAGCGCAGGCTTATCGAATGCGCTGGGCAAAGCGATGTCGCAGAGACGTGACGAACGTTTCGCGACGGCCAACGCCATGCGCGACGCCTTGCGCGCCGGTGAGTCCGAAATCGTGGGTGAAGAAACGTTGATGACCCCGGGCGCGGTGGCGTATGCCGCTGCTCCTGCCGTCTCGTCAGAAAGAGCAACGCGACTGGTTGGCGATCAAACGCAGCGAATGAGCTCGCCATCGCACTCCAGCGAAGCTCAGACGTTGGTTGCCGGCGAGGCGACGAACGTCCGGACAGCCACCGGTCGTCAGGCGGCAATGGCCCAGGCGCCGGCGCAAACCAATGGGCGGCGGATTGCAGGGGCCGCGATTGTCCTGGTGCTGATTGCCGGCGGCGCAGCAGGTTTCTTCGCCTATCGGCGCCGTCAATCCCAACAAACGATTACACCGCCGGTGCAAACTGAATCCCAACCGGTGCAGTCTTCTCAGCCGACCAATACTTCGGCGCCCACCACAGAATCAGCGGAATCTACTGAGGCTGCCAGGACTAATCAGACGAAGACTGATAAGCCAAAGACTGAAACTCAACGCAGCGCCGCGAAGAAGCCGGAGCAAAAAGAAGAAGACCCGTTCAAGAACTTCCAAGATCCGAGTCGTGCCCGCGATCGCACTCCCGTGCCGGGACAGCAACCGCCGTCTTTTGATCCGTATCGTCCGCCGCTTGACAGACAGCCTGCGCATCCACCGGGAACGATGCCGCAAATTCGCGTACTTCCGAATGGCGCACGAATAATCAAGAATCCCGATGGGACAACGGTATTCGTTGGCCCCAAGGGCAAGACCAGGGTTATCAATCCGCCTGACAAGCCCAGGCGAAACCGAAACGACAATCATCCCTAGCAGGCTGCCGAAAAAGTCATCGGCTCGAGTTGGGTTAACGATTTCTCCGTGCGATCTCTGTGGTTCTCTGTGTCTCTGTGGTGAAAATGCGAACAAAAACACTCACCACAGAGGCACTGAGATCGCACAGAGAACCACAGAGAGGATCTGCTAACGCTCCTCGATTCATTTTTCAGCAAC
>QHXH01000078.1:5043-7156 GCA_003222855.1 Acidobacteriota bacterium | reverse complement strand
GAAAGCAGCAGAAGAAAACCTGGCGCCGCTTGAATTCATGCGGCGTTATGGGGCGTTTGAAATAAACAAAAAGATCGGCGCAATTTATGAAGAGAATGTGCCGCGTGATGAACTCGACGACGTGCGCGAAGATCATTTCGGACGCATGTTCACGCGCGCGCCTAAGCCTGCTTCTCCGAACGTCGTTCCGGTTCCGAGTCCGGATGGCGATGAAGAAGGACGTCGTTTCGTGGGCGTAAAAATTGACGGTGAGATCAAACGCGGCTTTCCCACGCCCAGCGGCAAACTGGAGTTCTTTTCCAGGACGCTCGTTGATTGGGGCTGGCCCGAGTGCGCGATTCCGACTTACATCACCAGCCATGTTCATCCTGAAAATCTCGAGCCTGATCAAACGATCCTAATCTCGACTTTCCGTCTGCCGATCCAGATTCACACCCGCAGTGCGAACGCGAAATGGTTGAACGAGATCGCGCACACGAATCCGCTCTGGCTGCATACCAGTCACGCGGCGAAACTCGGCGTGCGCACTGGCGATCTCGTGCGCGTCGAAACAGAAATTGGATACTTCGTCGTGCGCGCATGGGTGACCGAAGGCATCAAGCCCGGCATTGTCGCTTGCAGTCATCACATGGGGCGATGGAAGGTTCATGAAAATGGCCAACGTCAATTGATGGCCACAGTCCGGCTGGATCACGATGGCGACAAATGGGGCTTGAAACGCGAACGTGGTGCGGGACCTTACGAATCAGGGGACAAAGACACGCTACGCATCTGGTGGAACGATGTTGGTGTACATCAGAACCTGACGTTTCCGGTGCATCCGGATCCGATTTCAGGAATGCACTGCTGGCACCAGGCGGTGCGCGTGCGCAAGGCTGAAGCGCACGATCAATACGGCGACATTCATGTCGATACCGCGAAATCGCACGAGGTTTACAAAAAGTGGATGGCTGGGACGCGACCGGCCGACAAATATTCCCCAAACGGTGAGCGCCGGCCTTACTGGATGCTGCGGCCTTTAAAGCCGGCGCGGGAGTTTTATAAGTTGTAAGCAAACAACGATTCGGCGCACAATTCAACCGATGATGGGAGAGGTTCGTGTCAAAGCTATTTTAAGAAACGCCGGCGAGGAATTCCTCGCTCGGCGCGGCCGACTACCGAAGAGCGACGTTCGACAATATGAAGCTGATGCCTTAGTCGATACTGGAGCAGCTTCACTAATCGTGCCGCGTTTCGTCGTTGAGAAACTGGGATTAGAGCTTGTAGGGAAGAAGCGTGCCGAGTTGGTGACCGGTGACATTGTCATCCTCGGCGTGACCGAACCAATCGAAGCGCATCTCGATGGGCGCACGGTCACGCTTGATGCCCTAATGACCGGAAACGAAGTTTTGATTGGTCAAATGGTGCTCGAGGCGACAGATATGCAAGTTGATTGCACCAAGCGAAGGCTCATACCAAACCCCGCGCATCCCGATGGACCAGTGCTGAAGCTCAAATAGTTTGTCCATCATGTACTTCAAACAGTTCTATCTCGGTTGTCTCGCACACGCTTCATACCTGATTGGTTCAGATGGCGAAGCTGCGGTTGTCGATCCGCAACGCGATGTCGATCAATACATAGCCGGGGCGCAAGCGCAAAATCTAACCATTAAGTACATCATCGAAACCCATCTGCATGCGGATTTCATCAGCGGCCATCGCGAGCTTACTGCCCGTACCGGCGCTGAGATCGTCTTTGGCGAAAAAGCCGGCGCCGCGTTTCCTCATCATGCCGTCAAAGACGGCGATGAGCTCAGCATTGGTCGGGTGAAATTGCGCATCATGGAAACGCCCGGCCACACGCCCGAGAGCATTTGCGTGCTGGTGATCGATACGGAAGTTTCGGGCGAACCACAAAAAGTGCTGACTGGCGACACGTTGTTTATCGGCGATGTCGGGCGGCCGGACCTCGCCGGCGGCAAGGGTTACACTCCGCAGGCAATGGCCGGGATGATGTATGACAGTCTTCACAGCAAGCTCCTGAAATTGAATGACGCGGTGGAAGTTTATCCCGCGCACGGCGCAGGCTCGATGTGCGGGAAGAATCTTTCCACTGAAACGTCCTCAACACTCG
>QHXH01000078.1:0-4942 GCA_003222855.1 Acidobacteriota bacterium | reverse complement strand
ATAAATCGCGCCGGGGCACCGTCGATGGATCAACTGCCCGAGCCGGAGGCCCTGACGCCGGCGGAAGTATTCAAGCGGGCACAGGAAGACGCCGTCGTTCTCGATGTGCGATCAGCCGCTGAGTTTGGCGCCGGCCACGTTCCAGGCTCGCTGAACATTGGTCTCGGCGGGCAATTCGCGTTGTGGGCCGGCTCGCTGATTCCGCTCAACTCAGCGATCGTCATCGTTGCTGAGTCCGAAGATAAAGTCAGTGAAGCTCAACTCCGGCTGGCGCGTGTCGGCCTGGAAAACGTTAGTGGTTTTCTGGCCGGCGGAATTTACGCGTGGAACCAAAGCGGATTTGCAGTCGCCGCGGTGCTGCAGGTTTCAGTCTGTGAACTAAATGATTTGATCAAGACACAAACAGATCTGCAACTGATCGATGTGCGGCGGCTGGCCGAATATGAAAGCGGTCACGCGCCGGGAGCGATTACGGCCCCGCTGGCAAAGTTGCGCGAAGTTCTGCCGAGTCTGCGGCTGGATTTGTCCAAACCGACTGCGGTCATCTGCGCCGGTGGTTATCGTTCGAGCGCGGCTACGAGCATCTTCCAGCAACAAGGCTTCGCGAATCTTCTGAATGTGACCGGCGGCACGACCGCGTGGATTAACGCGGGGTATGAAGTCGAAGTGCCGTCGAGTGTTTCTAGCTGATTTTCACCGCAGAGGACACAGAGGTTTCGCAGAGGTGACAGGAGATGCTCGCCGGCCTCTGCGTAGATCCTCAGCGATCTCTGCGGTTACGCTTGGCTTGACGAAAGGAAATCAATGAGTGTTACGAATCGCCGCAATTTTCTATCCTTGGCCGGAAAGTCGCTCGGCCTTGCCGCCGCTTCGTCATCGACGATCGCCGGCCTCTTGAAAGAAATCAACGCGGCGACGCGATCAGTGGCGCATCTCACGCCGCAACAGGCCGCGATGGACGAAGACTACTGGTCAACCATCCAGAATGCCTTCACCGTCACGCGCGGCATCATCAATCTCAACAACGGCGGCGTGTCGCCCAGCCCGCGCATCGTGACTGAAGCTCTGGTGCGTTACATCTGGCAGCAGGAGGACGCGACTGCCTATACGATGTGGCAAATCCTCGAGCCACAATCAGAGACCATCAGGACTGGGCTGGCCGAACTATTTGGCTGTGATCGAGAAGAAATTGCGATCACTCGCAACGCATCGGAATCACTCGAGACGCTTTTGCTTGGGATGGATCTGAAATCCGGCGATGAAGTACTGACCACAACTCAGGATTATGGACGGATGCTGACGACGATCCGCCAGCGCGAACAACGCGAAGGCGTCAAGCTGAACCTCATCAAGATTCCGATTCCGCCAAAAAACATTGAGGAAATCACCGCGGCCTTCGAACGCGCAATCACACCGCGCACTCGCCTGATTCAGATAGCTCATCAAATCAACATCACCGGACAAATCACGCCGGTGAAAGCCGTCTGTCAGATGGCCCGGCGGCACGGAGTAGAGACAATCGTCGACGGCGCTCATTCATTCGCCCAATTCTATTTCAAACAACCTGACCTGGACTGTGATTACTTCGGCACCTCACTTCACAAATGGCTCTACAGTCCGAAAGGCACGGGAATGCTGTTCATCAAGCGCGACAAGATCGCGAAAATCTGGCCGCTGTTTGCCGCCGAAGAAAAACAGAAGGGTGACATTAGAAAGTTCGAAGAGATCGGCACGCATTCGGCCGCGCCCAAGCTGGCAATCGGTGAATCGCTTTTGTTTCATAACGGCATCGGTGGCAAACGCAAGGAAGCCCGACTGCGTTATCTCTCGCGCTACTGGATGGACAAACTGAAAGGTGTGCCCAAGGTTCGCTTCAACACTTCCTTCGATCCGAACCAGATGTGCGCAATTGCCAACGTCCAGATCGAAGGACTCGATCAGGGAAAGATCGGCAGCTACCTTTTCAGCAAGCATCACATCTTCACGACGCCGATCGTTCACGAAGAATTCACCGGCTTGCGGATAACGCCGAACCTTTACACGACGCTCTCAGAGTTGGATCGCTTCTGTGAAGTTTTGGCGGATGTCGCTCGCACAGGCTTGCCCGCCTGACTCGGCCGCTGCGAGACAAGATTAAGCATGCCGCCGCGCTGGACACACATTACGATTAACTGCAGTGACATTGACGCCTCGGTCGCCTTCTACACTTCATTCTGCGGTCTGACGATCGTGCGCGATCGCCGAATCGAGGGGCGGCATAACGTTTGGCTGGGGCCGGCAACAAAGCCAGGCGAGGATCCCACCTTTGTTCTGGTTATGGTGCAAGAAGAAGTCAAAGCGCGTCTGGATCACTTCGGATTCCAATGCGACTCTCGCGCCGAGGTTGAGCGGCTGGCTGAATTGGCGCTTACCCAAAACATTCTGGTCCAACCTCCTCTTGAGGTGGGGGGCGTGGTCGGTTACTTCATCACGGTGCGCGATCCTGACGGGCATCTGGTCGAGTTCACTTTTGGTCAGCCGCTGAAGGGGTTGTAAGTCATGAGCGAAACAGCGCCTCAGGTTGTTGTTATCGCCGGTCCTAACGGCGCAGGTAAGACGACGCTCTCGCCATTTCTGCTTCGAGACAAGCTGGGACTCCTGGAGTACATAAACGCAGATCCGATCGCCCTCGGTCTGTCAGCGTTTGACCCCGGAAGCGTCGCCATCGAGGCAGGTCGTGTGATGCTGGAGCGGCTAGACGATCTAGCTGGACAGCGTCGAACGTTCGCGTTTGAGACCACCCTCGCTGCGCGATCCTACGTTCGGCGGATCGAAGGCCTCATTGATGCCGGATATAAATTTCAGCTAATGTTTATTTGGCTGAGAAGTGCCGATCTCGCTGTCGAGCGCGTTCGTGAGCGAGTTCGCATGGGCGGGCATCACGTGGCTGAAGAGGTTATTCGCAGAAGATACGATGCTGGACTAAAAAACTTTTGGAGACTCTATGGACCATTGGCGGACGCATGGTCCGTGTATGATAATTCCGAATCACCTGTCACGACGCCGATAGCATCAGGATGGAAGAACAGGACAACGGTCGCCGTTCGCGATGAAGGTTCATGGCTGGATTTTCAACAGACAAGAACATGAGCAAACAACCAAAAGAGATTCTCACAAACGACTATTTCGCCGCGAATGCGATCGAGATCGGAGAGGTTTTGCAGCGCGCGGTCAACGACGCGTTACGAATGCACAAACGCCTTGCGAATCCCATTGCGGCCTGGCGAAATGGTAGAGTTGTTATCATCCCGCCCGAAGATATCAACATTCCGCCTGATGACTCCGAAAAAGAAAGCTAACTCGTTCGAACCCTTTCACGCCGGTTACGTCGCGCTCATCGGCCGGCCGAACGCCGGCAAATCGACCTTGCTGAATCGTTTGGTCGGCGAAAAGATCGCTGCCGTCTCGAACAAACCACAAACCACGCGTTTCAAAATTCTCGGCATTGTCACGCGGCCCGAAGGCCAGATTGTTCTGGTGGACACACCCGGAGTACACAAGCCCGGTTACGAACTAAATCGCCGCATGATGGCCGCCGTGCACGACGCCCTGCTCAGCGTGGACCTGGTTTGCCTGATTCGCGATGCCTCCGCTGCGACCGGCAACGGTGATCGTTTCGTGCTCGATCTGGTCAAGCAATCTGAAAAGCCGGCACTGCTGCTGCTCAACAAAACCGACAAGCTCAAAGACAAATCAAAGTTGCTAACTTTGATTGAGTGGTATCGCGCAGAGCACGATTGGCAGGCCACGATTCCGGTGTCGGCCTTAAACGGCGACCAGATCGAGGCATTGCTGGCTGAGATGGTCGATCATCTGCCGGAAAGTGAACCACTGTTCGCTGAAGACGAACTCACAGATCAGCCGATACGCGCGCTGGCGGCCGAGATTGTGCGCGAAAAGATTCTCGAAACAACCGGCGAAGAAATTCCCTACGTGACTGCCGTGGTTACCGAGCAGTGGGAGGAAGTGCGCGAAGATTTCACGCGCATTCATTGCGTGATCTTTGTTGAGCGCGAATCACAAAAGAAAATCGTAATTGGCCACGGCGCGCAGCGGCTGAAGCAAATCGGCATGCGCGCGCGGCGCGAGATTGAAAAGCTTCTGGGCCATCGGTCTCACCTGCAACTGTTCGTAAAAGTCGAGGCCGATTGGCGCGAACGCGATCATCTGCTTAATGAAATGGGAATCAAATGACGGCCGCGCACAGAAAGAGTTGGACGGCGGTTGATGTAATAACGACCAGCCAGTCGCGCGAAGCGATCGAGTATGGCTTGATGGAGGCGGACGCGCTGGGCACGGAGACGACCAGTGCCGGCGATGATTGTTTGAATGTCCGCGGCTATTTCGAAACTGCGCCCGACATCGACTCAGTTCGCGGCGCATTGATCCAGTCATTGAGAATTCATGGACGGTTCACGTCTTCGACGCTGAATCTGAAGACATCGGAGATCGTGGACCGCGACTGGCTGGCGGAGTGGAAGAAAAGCTGGCAGCCAGTCAAGGTTGGCCGCTTCATCATCACGCCGCCATGGCTTGTGTCAGAACCGGGAGCGGACCGGGGTCCCCACGCGGGCAGCCCGCGTGGGGTGGTGGATGCGACCGGATCGTATGCCCAAGTTGAGTCGGACGATCCCGTCGCTACCGCTCCGGGTTCTGATACTCTCGTTATTCGCATCAATCCCGGCATGGCTTTCGGTACCGGCACGCATGAGACGACGCGGCTGTGCTTGAAAGCGATCGAAAAATATTTTCAGGGCGAAAGCTTTCTGGATGTGGGGACCGGAACCGGGATTCTGGCAATCGTGGCCGCCAAAATGTTTTCCGAGGCGCGGATTGAAGCCTGCGACATCGACGCGGAAGCTATCCGAATAGCGAAAGACAATGCGCAGTTGAATGACGTCAT
>QHXH01000077.1 GCA_003222855.1 Acidobacteriota bacterium | reverse complement strand
GCCTGATTTATCGGAAGCCGAGCTGGAAGAGATCATCGAAGTCGCACTAGGCGCAAACGTGGCAGGAATAATCGCAACGAACACAACCGTCAGCCGCGACAATCTGCGCGCGTCGCCGGCTTATGTGCAAGCCTGCGGCGAAGGCGGCTTGAGCGGCGCGCCGCTGCGCAGGCGATCCAATGAAGTCATTTCACTTATCCATCGGTTGACGCGCGGACAATTGCCCATCATCGGCGTGGGCGGAGTGTTCACCGCCACGGATGCCTGGGAGAAAATTTGCGCGGGCGCGAGCCTGGTCCAACTTTACACGGGATTCATTTATGAAGGGCCGAGTGTGGCGAAGACGATCAATGAGGGACTCGCTGACATTTTGCGACGCGAAGGCTTCAAATCCCTTGATGATGCGATAGGATGTCGCGCCAGGTGATTCAGAACAACGCCAAAAGCAAACTAATCGTAGCTCTTGATGTCGACCATGCTGATCGCGCGCTGGAACTTTTCGAAGCGCTGCGCGATGATATCGTCGTCTTCAAGATTGGCATGCAACTCTTCACCGCAGCCGGGCCCGATATAGTTCGAAGGATTGTCTCGCGTGGCGGCCATGTCTTTCTCGATTTGAAGTATCACGATATCCCCAACACGGTGGCTGCTGCCGGGATTGAAGCAACGCGCCTCGGCGTTTCGATCTTCAACATCCATGCTTCAGGCGGCAGTGAGATGATGAAGCGCACTGCCGAAGCAGTCGCCGAGACCGCTGCGCGCGAAGGTCTAACAAGGCCGGCGGTACTCGGAGTTACAGTACTAACAAGTGTGGATCAGGAAACCCTGCGACAGATTGGAATCGCCGATGGACCAGCAACTGTTGTCCGTCGGCTTGCCTTGCTCGCACAAACATCCGGACTTGATGGCGTAGTCGCCTCAGCACACGAAATCAAGATCATCCGCGAAGCAGTTCGGAACTCGAGTTTTGTAATAGTCACTCCGGGAATCCGCAGCGCCAGTGACCCGTCGCACGATCAACGCCGCTTCATGACAGCGGGCGAGGCTATTAGCGCCGGCGCGGATTACGTTGTTGTTGGGCGGCCGATTCTGAACGCCGAAAGTCCGGCAAAAGCAGCTCGTATGTTTCTTCAGGAAATCAGCGATGCCATTGGATGATCAAACCCGCTATCTTACGTGACCGGATCAGCGGAACAAACCGTAGCGTAACGCGTTCACTAAGGATGAGTTTGCGCCATGCAACAACTTGCCATTATCATTCGCTAGTGCAGCGAAAACTTGAGTTCTCACTAACGTTTGCAAAATTAGCGGCCCTGATCATTTGCCTTGCCGGCGCCGGCAGCGCGCAACAGACAACCACGAGTCAAGCTCCTTTTGACGCCGCTGCCTATCGAGTTGGCGAGCGCCTTACCTATAACGTCAACTACTCGCAGTTCATCAGCGCCGCTCACGTCGAACTGTTCGTCGCGGGGCGCGATAATTTTTTCGGCCGGGAAGGAATTCAGCTAAGGGCGCACGTTGAAACAAACGGCGTGGTCAACGTCGCGTTATTGTCAATCAATAACGACTACACGAGCTACGTTTTTCCCGACAGCGGTCTGCCTTATCGTTCGCAACGCGTGGTGCGACAAGCCGGTCGCACCTCAGAAGCTTCGGTCGATTACAACCAACCGGCAGGAACCGACGCGCTGACCGCGCAATTACGGGTGGGAGAATTTGCCGGCACACTCGATCTCTTGTCGGCGGTTTACCGGCTTCGCGCGATGCCGCTGGCTACCGGCTCGTCGTATTTGATGAGCGTCAGAAACGGCGACGAAGAGTATCAAGCGCAGATTAAGGTGAGCGGCAGAGAGTTGATCAAGACCAATGTCGGCTCGTTCAACGCCATCGCCACGCGGGTGAATGTCAAAAAGGGTGAGGATTACGACATTCGTGCATATTTCAGCGACGACCAGTGGCATGTGCCGGTTCTGATCACAGCGCGTTACCACGGCTCTGACATTCAAGTTGAGTTGGCCGCTTCTGCGCTGACTGCTCCCGCGCGCACCTCACAAACGCGCGGTGCCGTCGAGCCAGGTACTCCTCTGCCGGTCCCGACCCCAACGCCCTCCAGCACTCGGAGCGCGGCGGATCCAGTCAATGTTCAAGCCTCGGCTACGATTCTGGATTTGCCGTTCAAGATCGGCGAGCAACTGAACTATCGCGTGTACCTGGGCGCCGCTAACGTTCAGGTCGGAACGATAACTTTCGAAGTAAAGAGTCGCGGCCGTTATTTTAATCGCAATGGCTTAATGTTTTCGGCGAGCGCGCAAACCGGCGGTCCCGCCGCCATCGCCGTGAAGGATCAAATCACCTCGTACGTCGATCCATCGACGTTGCTGCCGTTTCGCACCCAATTGAATCTGTCAGAAGGCAAGTATCACGAGGCTCGCAATTACAATCTCGATCAAGACCGCGGCGCCGCGACTTCCGAGGGGACTCGGGAACGGATTGAGGTGCCCGTCGGAACTCATGATTTGATTTCGGCGCTATACGCGATTCGAACCTTCGATCTAACGGTTCAAAGATCAAATGCAATTTCGATAATGGCCATCCATCGTCCACGAACATTGACGGTCAAGGCGGCCAGACGCGAAACAATCGAGCTAAATGGGCAGAAGATTTCAGCGATTGTGTTGGAGTTAAGAACTGACGACCCTGAGCCAGATCGCCTGCAAGTTAGAATTTGGGTAGGAGACGATGCCCGTCATCTACCGTTGCGCATTACCGCCGTCACTGATCTGGGACCGGTGCGCGCCGACCTGGTGATTCTTCCCACGACGGCAAGATGAGCTCATGAATTATTTATGAAACGGGGCTTCCTTAATCCGCGCGTCGTAACTAACTTAGCCTTTTGGATTACGAGCGCCTGTATCGTCATAGCAGTAGTCGCCTCGCTGCTGGCCATCTGGAATTTTGCCGGAACCGACGTGTTATGGCGGACGGTGGCTACTTGCGCCGTCGTTGGCGGTGGCATGGTCGCGTTCTATGTAATCAACGGAATTTTCGATCGACCCACAGAATAGTGTCGAAAGCCGGAGCGTCAGCGAGGGCGACGGCGGTTCCCCTTCTACCTTTAAGAACATTGCCTTCCCTCACGGTCGGGCTTCTGACACAAATAAATTCGATATTGACAATCATTTTCAATTTGGCGATACTGCATTTAGAGCCAGCCCGGGCTGCCGAATTCAGTAATGCTTCAATCATTTATCATTGTTCTGCGCGAAGGCTTCGAGTCATTCCTGCTCGTGGCCGTAATCTTTTCTTATCTCCGCCGCTCCGGTCAGAAACAACTGAGCTCGGCCGTTTACGCTGCAATCATCGCGGCCCTTGGTATCAGCAGCGCATTGGGTTACCTGCTCTTTCAGATGCAAACCGGTAACGCGGATTCTGTCGAAAAATATTTTGGCGCGCGCGTGGCCGGGTTCCTCGGCAATGAAGCATTGCGCGAAGCGGTCCTGGGAACGGTGGCGATCATCATGGTCGCGTCGCTGGTGATTTACATGTGGAGGACTGGGCCAAAGCTTAAAGAAAGAATGGAAGAAAGACTGGGCGCAGTTTCCTTGAAGCATTCGGGCTGGACGGCTTATGCCGGGATCTTCTTATTCACGGCCCTGACGATCAGTCGTGAAGGAATGGAAACAGCGCTTATGCTTTTGCAAGTGCGGACGCCGCGCTTGATTTGGGGCGCATTGATTGGACTGGCAGCCGCGGGCAGCATGGCCTGGGCGTGGGCGCGGTTCGGCCACTTGATCAATGTGAAGCGCTTCTTTCAAGTTACTGGAATTTTTCTGCTCCTCTTTATGGTCCAGGTGGCGATTTATACTTTCCATGAATTCTCAGAAGCAGGCGTGCTGCCGAACAGCGAAGCCATTCATGCAGCCACGGAAAAGTTTTCCGCGGAAGGTTTGTACGGCCAGTGGTTTTCAGTCGTAATGGTCGCCGTATGCGGTGTGTGGCTGCTGGGCGCGTGGGCCATCGATCGCGCGAGGTTCGCGGCGAAAAAGCGGGTAAGACTACGCGAAGTATAAGATTCGATCCGCTCAGTTCGCGTCAAGAAAAAGGGCGAGGCCTTAACGGTCTCGCCCTTTCATTTCTAAAGCCATCTGCGAACCACCTCTCTGTTGAAGGGTGAGTTCATTGATCGACCGCCACCAGCCGGTTTGGCTGTTTTTAAACTAAGACTGGAAAAAAGCAGATACTCTCAAGCCCGTGCGAATTCCAGCAGCGGGCACACACAGGAGATCTGTTCCAGCAGTGCAAAGTCCGTGCTCGCGTCTCTGTTTTCAGATTGTGAAGGAGATGCTTTGCGAAATATTCCGGATTCTGATCAGAGAACCTACTTAAGTCTGATGTGAGGACCTTCTAGATCACTGCCTGCATAAATGCGCGCCAACTCGCGCTTGAGAAGTTTTCCGGTGGGTCCTTTGGGAATATCTTTAACTATCCTAATCGACTTAGGACACTTGAAGTCGGCCAGCTCAGATTGGCAGTGAGCAATCAATTCTTCTTCTTTAGCTTTCATTCCATCTTTCAAAACGATGAAAGCTGCCACTTCTTCACCGTAAAGTTGATCGGGAACACCGATGGTCGCCGCTGCCGCGACGGCGGGATGTTGATATAGCACCTCATCGATTTCGCGCGGATAGATGTTCTCGCCGCCGCGAATGATCATGTCGCTCTTGCGATCGACGATGTAGAAAAAGCCGTCCTGGTCGCGATATCCAATGTCGCCCGTGTGAAACCAACCGTTCCGAAACGCGAGTTCAGTCGCTTCAGGATTCTTGAAATAGCCTTTAAGAATATTTTCGCCGCGCAAAACGATTTCGCCCAATTCGCCGTCGTCAACTTCATTGTCATCGTCATCGACGACTTTCATTTCATTCCCGATTGGTAAGCCGCACGAGCCCGCTCGACGCCGATCGTTCGGCGGATTGAAAGTCGATCGGCAGGTCGACTCAGAAAGACCATAACCTTCAATCACCGGACAGTTGAAAGTCTCTTCGAACTTCTTCATGACTTCCGCCGGTACCGGCGCCGAACCACACATCGCAAATTTGAGCTGATCAGTTTTCAACCCCTCAGGCACACCATCAGGATAAGTATTGAGCAGGATCGATAACATCGTCGCTACGGAACCAAATGACGTAATTTGATAATCCGAGATAACGTTCCAGAACTTTGACGCTGAGAACCTGGGACTGACTACGGTTGACCCGCCGGCATACAGCGCCGACATGGTGGTCACCGAAACTGCATTCATATGAAAGAGCGGCATGATTGTCAGCAGGCGATCACTCTCTGTGAAGTTCAGCCATTCACTAATCTGTCGCGCATTCGAGATGAGGTTGCCGTGCGTGAGCAAGCAACCCTTGGGTTTTCCCGTGGTGCCGGATGTGTAAATTATGATCGCATCGTCGTCGGGATCGAGGCTAAGCGTGCCAGAAGCCCGCGCGTT
>QHXH01000076.1 GCA_003222855.1 Acidobacteriota bacterium | reverse complement strand
CGATCGCCTTCTCCCAATTCTCATCGCCTTCCAGAGCTTTCAACGCCGATACCTTCACCACCGGAATGTCATCGCCGGGAAACTCGTAAGCGCTCAAAAGCTCTCTTACTTCCAGCTCCACCAGCTCGAGCAGTTCAGGATCGTCAACCGCATCGACTTTATTCAAAGCCACCACCATGGCCGGCACACCCACCTGGCGAGCCAAAAGGATGTGCTCACGGGTCTGGGGCATGGGACCATCTGTCGCCGCCACCACCAGAATCGCTCCATCCATCTGCGCCGCGCCCGTGATCATGTTCTTCACATAATCGGCGTGGCCCGGACAGTCGACGTGCGCATAGTGACCGTCGCGATGGTGATGCCGCGGGCCTTCTCTTCCGGCGCGTTGTCGATCGAATCGAACGACCGAAACTGAATCTTCGGATTGTGCTTCTGCAACACTTTCGTGATGGCCGCCGTCAAAGTCGTCTTGCCGTGATCCACGTGTCCAATCGTCCCGATGTTCACGTGTGGCTTGCTGCGATCAAATTTCTCTTTGCTCATTGTCGTCTTTTCGTCCTCGCATTAATGGCGGGCAACGCCCGCCTCTAAACAAAACGCTCTTTCTGGAGCCCGCGATGAGATTTGAACTCATGACCTCCTCCTTACCAAGGAGGCGCTCTACCCCTGAGCTACGCGGGCTGTCGTAGCGCAATTTGTTAAATTGCGTCGTCGTTCAAATCTCAAGACGCAAATTAACAATTTGCGTTACATTTGGAGCGGGCGACGAGACTCGAACTCGCGACCCTCAGCTTGGAAGGCTGATGCTCTACCAACTGAGCTACACCCGCCCGAACACATTGCCGATTGCCAATTTTCGATTGCCAATTATCGGCAGCATTAGCAAGTCGAATTCCTAATCGGCAATTGGCAATTGAAAATCGACAATGACCGATGGTGCAGGGGGTAGGATTCGAACCTACGTAGGGCAGTGAAGCCCGCCGGGTTTACAGCCCGGTGCCTTTAACCACTCGACCACCCCTGCCTGTGCTCAAGTAAATGCAAAATGAACCGGGCAGAAAAGATAAGATGACCCTCATCAGCGCGCACTCCGGCCCAAGTCGCAAACTCGTCACTTTAACTGAGTGAGGTGCGCTTTTGCAAGTGCGGCGCGGCCATAAACTGCCGTTACGCCACTCGTTCATTCGCGAAAACCAAAATCACCAAGAAGGCTATTCGATGGAGCCGGCGAAGGGACTTGAACCCCCGACCTACTGATTACAAATCAGTTGCTCTACCAACTGAGCTACGCCGGCCGAAACTGGCAGCTCCGTCATACTAGCAGCATGGAATTTCAAAGTGAAGCGATCAATCAATCGCACTGCCGTCGCTCACGGTAAGATCCGACTCTCGATCGTGTTCGCCAACTTGCAGGCAAACGCCTAACGTTAACTTGACAACGGTTTACCCGTTTCCTATTCTAGCCGTTCGCGTTTTAGGCGCTTTTTAGAGAAGGGTTTATCTATGTCGACTTACTTTCCCAGCGGTCAGGGTTTGCCTCAAAATCGGAAGTGGCATGTCGTTGATGCCAGCGGCAAGACCGTCGGTCATCTCGCTTCGGAAGTTGCCGCAGTCTTATCGGGCAAGCGCAACCCGCAATGGACTCCATTTTTGGACATGGGCGATCACGTGATCGTAGTCAACGCGCGCAAGGCAATGTTCACCGGCTCGAAACAGACGGACAAGGTTTACCGCCGGCACACTCTTTATCCGGGTGGATTGCGAGAGACTTCAGTGACTGTGATGTTCGCCAAACACCCCGAGCGGGTCATCGAATCTGCGGTGAAAGGAATGTTGCCCAAAACCAAGTTGGGCCGGGCGATGGCTAAGAAGTTAAAAGTATATGCTGACGCCGAGCATCCTCACGCGGCGCAGCTACCAGAAGTCCTCGACCTCCCTTCCCGCAAGAATCAGAAATAGAAAATCAATAAGGATTAAGACGTGGCAGATATTCAATACTACGGAACCGGGCGCCGCAAGACAGCAACCGCTCGAGTGTATTTGCGACCGGGCGGCGGAAACGTCGTGGTGAATCGTAAAGAGTTCGATTCGTACTTTCCGAACGAAACTTTGCGAATGATTATTCGGCAGCCTTTGAACCTGACCGAAACCGCAAACAAGTTTGACATATTGGCGAACGTGGCCGGAGGTGGGCCGGCGGGCCAGGCCGGGGCGATTCGCCACGGCATCACCCGCGCGTTGCTGGAATACAATGCCGATTTGCGCTCGACCCTCAAACACGCCGGACTAATCACCCGGGATCCGCGGATCAAAGAACGGAAGAAGTACGGACAGAAGGGCGCACGCATGAAATTTCAAATTTGAGATCTGAGATCTCAGAAGTCCATTGTCGCGATTTTGGATTGGTTGCTTCAACGTGGAGCGGAAGTCGCGGCGAGCACATAAACCAATTGATAAGGAGAAAGTAGTTTGGTAACCGTTACGATGAAAGAATTGCTGGAGGCCGGTGTTCACTTCGGCCACCAGGTGCGTCGTTGGAACCCGAAGATGAAGGAATACATTTTCGGCGAGCGCAACGGCATCTATATTATCGATCTGCAAAAAACGCAAAGGATGTTTCGCGAAGCGCTTCAGTATGTCACCAACATAGTGGCCGAAGATCGCGGCAAGACGGTTTTGTTCGTTGGCACCAAGCGCCAGGCCCAGGATGCAGTACGCGAAGAGGCAGAACGCTCTGGACAGTACTACGTGAATCAGCGCTGGCTGGGCGGCCTGCTCACCAACTTTCAGACGGTGCAGAAATCTATCAAGCGCTTGAAAGATCTCGAGGCGATGCAAACCGATGGGCGCTATGAAAAGCTGACCAAGAAAGAACGCATCAAACTCGACCGTGAACGTCTGGGCCTGGAAAAGGTACTCTCAGGCATCAAGTCGATGACTCGCCTACCCGACGCCGTCTTTGTTATCGATGTTCGCAAAGAAGAGATCGCTGTCGCGGAAGCAAACAAGCTCGGCATTCCGGTGATTGCGGTGGTAGATACCAACTGCTCGCCGGAGGGAGTCGATTATGTGATTCCCGGCAACGATGATGCGCTGCGCGCAGTTCGGCTGTTTGCATCGCGTATCGCTGACGCGGTCCTCGAAGGCCAGCAGATGTTGACCGAGGGCGGTGCGTCCGCAGAAGAACCGCCAGCGGCAGAACCGACTGAAGTTGCGACGTCTACGCCGCCGGAAATTTCGCAGTCCGCTGATTCGACCACGCAGACGGACCTGAACGTTCCTGGCGAGGAAGCCATCAGCGCTGAGCCCGGCGAACCGGCCCGCGAAGAAACCGAAAACGAGAACGCGGAGGTCGTCGCCGCTACTTAACGCGAAGCAATATTCGAAACGATCGGCGAGCGCAGCCTCAATCAGCGGGAACTCCGCCGGGCTGCGCATTTTCATGAGTGGCACAGACTTTAGTCTGTGTTCGACAGCATTAAGAAACACAGACTAAAGTCTGTGCCACTCTTTTAAGGAGAAGATAAGTAATCATGGCAGAAATAAACGCAGCAAACATTAAAGCGCTGCGCGACAAAACCGGCGCCGGAATGATGGAGTGCAAGAAGGCGCTCAACGAAGCCGGTGGCAACGAAGAACGCGCGATCGAAATTCTGCGCGAGCGCGGTTTGGCTTCCGCTAAAAAGAGAGAAGGCCGCGTCGCCGCCGAAGGCGTGGTCGGATCCTATATTCACATGGGCGGCAAAGTCGGAGTGCTCGTCGAAGTAAATTGCGAAACGGATTTTGTCGCGCGCGGCGAAGAGTTTCAGCAACTCGTGAAAGACATCGCCATGCACATCGCGGCGGCCGAGCCGCGCTATGTCTCGCGCGACGAAGTGACTGCCGAGACGCTCGACAAGGAGCGCGACATCGCGCGGGCGCAAGCGAAGAATGATCCGAAGAATGCGAATAAGCCCGGCCAGGTGATTGACAAGATTGTCGAAGGCCGACTGAACAAGTTCTATGAAGAGTTTGTGCTTCTCGATCAGCCATTCATCAAGGACCCGGCGCAGACTGTCGGCGAGTTGGTGACGGAAAAAATCGCGAAGACCGGCGAGAAGGTGACGATTCGCAGATTCGCTCGCTACAAAATGGGCGAAGGGTTGGCCAAACGCGAAGACGACTTTGGCGATGAAGTAGCGAAGCTTGCCGGAGCGTAGTGTCGCGTCACTCGATTAACTTCACGAAAGTTTTCGTGCAGCTTCGTGTGATTTCGTGGATCGCGTTTCAGCCTACGGCAGACGGTCCACTAAACCACACGAAATAACCACGAAAGCAAACGCTTTACCTTAAAAGAACGCCATTGCCGGATGAGCCCTAAAAACAAAAATGCACCCGCCTTCCGTCGCGTCCTGTTGAAAATCTCGGGCGAGGCGCTGGTCGGTGAACAAACGTTCGGTATCGACGTAAATGTTGCCAAGGCCGTCGCTGAAGAAATCAAGCAACTTCACGATCTCGGCCTTGAAGTCGCGCTGGTTGTCGGCGGCGGAAACATCTTCCGCGGCGTCTCGGCCAGCGCGGGCAATATGGACCGCTCGGCCGCTGACTACATCGGCATGCTTGCAACCGTGATGAATGCCGTCGTGCTGCAGGACGCGCTGGAGAACCTGAAGGTACAAACCCGAGTGATGTCCGCGATCGATATTCCTCAGCTCGCTGAACCTTTCATTCGACGCCGCGCGATCCGGCATCTCGAGAAAGGCCGCATCGTGATCTTCGCCGCCGGCACCGGCAATCCGTTTTTCTCAACCGACTCCGCCGCCGCCTTGCGCGCGTTGGAAATCAAGGCCGATGTAATCCTGAAAGCAACCAAGGTCGATGGTATCTATTCTGCCGATCCGATGAAGGACTCGGCCGCAACGCGTTTCGATTCCATCACCTATCAGGAAGTCCTGGAAAAGCAACTAAAGGTGATGGACGCGTCGGCAATTTCTCTCTGCATGGATAACGATCTTCCGATCATTGTCTTCAACATGCGCAAACCCGGAAACATTGCGCGCGTCGTGATGAGCAAGGCAGGAATTGGAACGCGCGTCTCGGTGAACAAAATCGTAAATCGTGAATAGACTGGCACGCGCATCTTGCGCGTGGGCTCACGGGCGGGACGCCCGTGCCATATTCAAATTCGAACATCGCAGAAGAGTCCGCAGAGTTCGTTCTTTACTATTCGCGATTTACGATTTACGATTCACGGCCTGCTAATGATTTACCATTCACGACAAATATGACTGAACAAGACGTCATCAAAGAGACTAAGCCGCGGATGGAATCAGCGATTGACGATTTCCGTCGCAAACTGGCGACCGTTCGCACCGGCCGCGCGTCTGTTAGTTTGCTCGACACCGTGATGATCGATTACTACGGAACGCCGACGCCACTGAATCAAATCGCCTCAGTTCACGCGCCCGAGCCGCAGATGCTGACGGTACAGCCCTGGGATCCGACTCAACTCGGTAACGTTGAAAAAGCTATTCGCTCGGCTGATTTGGGATTGAATCCTTCGAACGATGGCAAGCTCGTGCGCATTCCGATTCCGCCTTTGACTGAAGAGCGCCGCAAGCAACTGGCAAAACAAATTCACGAGATCGCCGAAGAGCATCGCACCGCGATTCGCAACATTCGTCGCGACGAAAATGACAAGCTGAAAAAGATGCTGAAAGATAAATCGATCTCCGAAGACTCAGAACGCGATGGCCTCGAGCAAATTCAAAAACTCACCGACACTTACATCTCGAAGATTGACGAACTGTCAAAGTCGAAGGAACACGAAATCATGAGCGTTTAGTGGCATAGACTTTAGTCTGTGTCCATGGAAACACAGACTAAAGTCTGTGCCACGATGATCGCTTCTCTCGTCCTATCTGTTATTGCTATCGCGAGCGGCACGCTTCTCACTTACACGTATGACGAGGGCGCGCCGCTCGCTTCGCGTCTATGCAGCGGTGCCTGCATCGGATTCGCGGCGATGGCGCTCGCCGGTTTCATCCTCGCGCTTTTGTTCGGCTTGAATCCCTACACAATCGCCTTCACCGCGGGCTTGCTGCTGTTACCGGCTTTGCTGCTCAAAAGCCAGTCGACGCGTAATCAAATCGACCAGGACATCAACCAGGCGTTGAAGGCGGTCAGTCGAGCCACCTCGAAACCTGATCGCTGGGCGTTCATCTATTTCGTTTTTTATGCGGGCGTCACAATCGTGATGTGGCTCGTGTTCGATCGAGCGTTGCTGGAAAAACCCGAAGGCATATACACGGGCGTTCTCAATAATTATGGCGACCTGCCATTTCATATAAGCGTCATCACACGCTTCGCGTTTGGCCAAAATTTCCCTCCGGAGGATCCCACGTTTTCGGGCGTGAGGTTTACCTATCCGTTCCTGACCGATTTTGTATCCGCAATGTTCGTTCGCTGCGGGTCTAGTCTGCGTAACTCACTGTTCATCGAGAATTGGTTTATCGGAGTTGCGCTGGTTGGCGTGTTGCATCGTTTTGGATTGCGACTGCTGCGCAACCGCACGGGCGCAATTCTGGTTCCGGTGCTGGTGATTTTGAACGGCGGACTCGGCTGGGCCATGCTGTTTAGTGACGTGAACAAATCAGATGCGGGCGTCTTTCAAGTACTCATGAACATTCAGCATTCCTACACGATTCTGCCGGATGTAGCGCAGGGCTGGCGCTGGGGCAACGCCGTGACGAGTCTGCTCGTGCCGCAGAGGGGATTCCTGCTCGGCATTCCGTTGGCCGTGATCGTGTTTACTCAGTGGTGGAACGCGATGCGAGACCGCGAGTCAGTACCACCCGCGTCAGCGGGTGGATCGAAGAGGCGCCTTAACCCGCCCGCTAACACAGGCGGTACTGACCGTGCTTTGCCGCTTCGCCGCATGCTCGCCGCCGGTTTCATCGCGGGTCTCTTGCCACTGGTCCATGCGCACAGTTTCATCGCGACTATGGGTGTTGGCGGCGTGCTCGCACTTATCAATATTAAGAAGTGGCGAGAGTGGCTCGCCTTTTTCGTGGTCGCGTCAATCATCGCCATCCCACAATTACTTTGGTCCACGCATGGCAGCGCGGTCAGCACGAAAGCTTTCATCGGTTGGGATTTTGGGTGGGGCCACGGCGATGAAAATGTTTTGTGGTTTTGGCTCAAGAACACGGGATTCTTTATTCCGCTTCTAATTGCGGCGCTGCTTTGGAAAACCGATCATTATCTGGTCCCGCGCCGGCTGTTATTGTTCTACCTGCCCTTCACGCTCTGCTTCATCGTTCCCAACATGTTGAAGTTCGCTCCGTGGATTTGGGACAACATCAAAATTCTTTTTTATTGGTGGATAGCGTCCGCGCCGATTGTTGCGTTGCTGCTGGCACGGCTGTGGGAAGGCAAAGTTTGGAATCGGGTAATCGCGGGCGCATTGTTTGTCGTGCTGACATTGGCAGGAGCTTTGGACGTCTATGCCTTGGTCACGCGCCAGGGCGAGTACCAGGAATTTGATCGCGATGGTGTAGCGTTCGCCGAGATGATCAAACAGCAGATACCGCCGCGGGCAATGATCCTGCACGCGCCAATTCACAACACACCGATTTTCCTGACGGGCCGCCGTTCGCTGATGGGATACCCCGGTCACATCTGGACGCACGGCATTGACTCGGGCCCGCGCGAAGCGGACATCAAAAGAATCTATGCAGGCTCGGCGAGCGCGCCTGCCTTGCTCGCGAAATACGGAGTCGATTATGTTGTAGTCGATCCCCAGGAACGATCCGTGATGCCGGTCAGTGACGTGTTCTTCAGTCATTATCGCGAAGTCACAACGGTAGGTGAGTACCATCTCTACAAAGTCGCGCCGTAAAAAGCGGCAGCCAGCGCCAAAGAAGGAAACCGCGCCGATGAAGCAGGCGCTCGATCTGCCTCCATCGAACGGAGAAATTCCAGAACGGGCCTGGCGTCTGTCGGCGCTGGCCATCCTCGTCCTCGGAGCCTTTCTGCGATT
>QHXH01000075.1 GCA_003222855.1 Acidobacteriota bacterium | reverse complement strand
ATCGATCCACATGTGCTCCAATTCAGTGAGCGATTCGCTTACCACCAGCGCGCAGCAGCCGGCGATCTCGCCATCGATTGTCGCCACAAAAACTTCATTGTGCGCGATGAAGTCCGCCGTAATCGTCAGGTCAGTCTGCCAGTGATTGATCCATGCTTCGGGATAACCCCAATGTCGCTTGGCGGCGTGGGCAAGGGCGGTAAGCGCGTCCGCTTCGTCAGGTGTGGCGCGGCGAATTTGAAGGTGCATTTGGTTAGTTGCAGTCTAGCACTTTTGAAAACACTCCGCGTAGAATGCAATGACCGCGATTGCTAAGGCCGCAGGGGGAGAGGAAAAAAAAAAAGCTTCAGACAATCACGCCGTCGGTACGTCCTTCTCCGTGTTATAAGATTAACCCCCAGCATGGAACGCATAGTCTTTCTCGAACGCAACACCATCGAGGCCCATTTTCGCCGGCCCGACTTCGATCATGAGTGGGTCGAATATGCTGAAACGACAGCCGAGCAGGTCATCGATCGCGCACGTGACGCCACAATCATCATCAGCAACAAACTCTCTCTCGGCGAGTCGCAGTTGTCGAATGCGCGAGACGTGAAGTTGATCGCAATCGCAGCGACCGGATCCGATTGCGTCGATCTGAATTACTGCCAAAGGCGCGGCATCGCGGTTTGTAATGTGCGCGGGTACGCAGTGAATGCGGTGCCTGAACATGTGCTGATGATGATTCTCGCTTTGCGCCGGAATCTGTTTGCGTATCGTGCGGACGTGCAAGCCCGATTGTGGAATCAATCAAAGCAGTTTTGTTTGCTGACGCATGAGCTTCACGACATACGAAACAGCACGCTGGGAATTGTCGGCTATGGATCAATCGGCCGTGGCATGGCGCGGCTAGCTGAGTCGGTGGGAATGCGCGTGCTAATTTCCGAGCATAAGCATGCGATGAACATCCGTGAAGGCCGCACATGTTTTGAAGAGATCCTGCGGCAAAGTGATGTGCTGACGCTGCATTGTCCTTTGAAGGACGAGACTCGCGACTTGATAGGGTTGGCTGAGTTTCAAATGATGAAGTGGACTGCGCTGCTGATTAATACTGCGCGGGGCGCGCTGGTCGACGATGCGGCTTTGATTGACGCGTTGCAAACCGGTCTGATTGCCGGAGCTGGGCTGGACGCCCTGCGCGAAGAGCCGCCGTGTCACGGCAGTCCGCTGCTCGATCTCAATCTGCCGAATTTGATCATCACGCCGCACGTCGCCTGGGCGAGCAGGGAAGCGGTGCAGACACTCGCCGATCAGGTGATTGATAACATTGAAGCGTTTGTTTCAGGAAGGCCGCAGAATCTGTTGGCTTAAGCGAGCCTCATCGGCAGCTGTGCCGAGCACCAATCTCTCATTCACGCCCGCGCTTTAGCCGGACGCCTGGCAGGCTGCTCAGACAAAGGAAACCGTTTAAACGGTTTCCGCTTTTGACAATTTGAAGGCGACGATCGCCTGGCTAAAGCGCAGGCGTGAATGAGAATGTTTCCGTGACCAGGGGAGCTTCGCGCTACGACGCCGCGGCTTCACTCGCCGGGTGCTCCACATCTTCGGTGGTATAGAGGTTGAGGATTTCGCGTCCCTGTCGCGAACGCGGATCAATCGTGCGCAAATGTTTGCGCCCTTTCATTTCCCAAATCGCGGTCACGACCCCATCTTTCTCTACCGCTTGATAAGTTATTTCTTCTGAATTTTGATTGTCTGTCTGAGCAGACTCGTTCTCAGCCATAGATTTCCAATTGCTCCTGTCTGACTTGTTCGATGCTTGAAACGGATTCTGGCACAGCGACAAAGCGGCTGTCTAGCGAACCAGATTAGCGGCCACAGATACACACGGATTAACACAGATAAGAGAATAAGCAAATGATCGGTCTTTATCTGTGTGCATCTGTGTAAATCTGTGGCCGTTATTGCCGGATCGCAAGCTCTACTGCTCTTCTCGCATTAACTACGCCCCATCCTTGCCGGTCCACTTCGATGTCATGCACGCGCTCAGCGGTGTCGATCAAGATCCGTTTGATTTGCGGCGGCGTCAGTCGCGGGCTTGCTTCCAGCATGCAGGCGACGATCGATGAAACGATCGGCGCAGCGAACGAAGTTCCATCGACGTATTTGTAATGTTCGTTGATGACGTTGCCTTCGCGCAGCTTAATCGTTATCAGTTGCCGCAATAGCGGGATCGGGAGACTCGCCGCCTCATCCAAATCCTTATCGACGCCTTTGTGAAGTTCAATGGCGATGCGCAGTTCGTCGTCCGACAACGAGTTCAATTGAGAATAGAGTTCCGCCTCTTCCGCGGTTGGCGTCTTTGGCAGAATAGGCGCGGCGACCCAGATGCCCGGGGCGATCAGCTCCGGTTTTTGCAAGCCGTCGATCGTTGGTCCATACGACGAGCGATACATTCCCCGACGCGCGCGATCGAGCGAGTTCTGATCGTCGAGCCCGCCGACAGCGATACATGAAGGCGCGCTCGCCGGCGGCAACACCGGATGGCCGGGAAGGTGCCCCGCATTTCCGACAGCACAAACGATGGTAAGTCCCGCGCGCGTGCAGCGCTCAACCGTCTGCGAGAGAGAGTTCGTCAGGTAACTTTCTTGGAAATCTCCACCGGCGGAAATATTGACGACGCGAATCTTAAATTCGGTGGCGTGATCGAGCACCCACTCCAGGCCTTTTTGAATTTGCGCTTCGCTGATTCGACCCGTCCTGCCAACTTTCACCAGCACGAGGTTCGCGTCCGAAGCGATCCCGCGATAGAACCCGCCGGCGAGTTGGCCATTGCCCGCGGCCACGACTGAAGTCATCATGCCGTGCCAACTGGCGACGTCGTTTGTCTCGAGCGAAGTCAGGTCGCCCTCAGCGCTGAAGATGCTCTGGTAAGCGAGTATGCGATCGGACGGCTTCGTCAGATCGGGATGCGCGTAGAATCCGGAATCAAGGAAGGCGATCGTCACGCCGCGGCCGGTGAATCGTTCATCTGCATCCATGCGCAACGGCGTCGGCAGGACGAAATCATTCTGCTCAAAAACTGTGGCGTGCGATTCGATTTGCCGTTCCGCGCGGCCAAAGATTTCGATACACGGCCCACAGACTTCCCGCGCCTCGCCGTTGGCAGCGGCCGATTTTATGATCGATTGTAAGCCGGGCGGCAATCCGTCGATCGAATGAAGTTCTCCATCCAGAAGCCGAGCACACAGATCGCAAATATTCCGTGGGCCGGCGCTAGCCGACAAAGGTTCTCTCTCTTCCAATGAAATCTTCGTCATCAACAGATAAAGCTAACCACGAACTTACGAAAAGAAGTTCGTGTATCTTCGTGGCTGAATTCTCATTCGTCTGGATGTTCGGGGATCCGCTGGAGGTGCGAAAGTGTTTTCGGCTGAGACAGTCGTCATGTTGAATCCATTCCCTGCAAGCGAAGCTATCGCCATCGTCGTAATCAGCGGCGATAAGTAACGTAATACGAGTTTGCGCATAGCTGCATTTTCTTCTAAAGGGTTGGTTGCACCAAGAGAATTAACGAGAAGAGATTAAAATTGGCGTGCTTAGTATATTCATCATAAGAATTAGTTGTACAGCCTGCCCAAACCCCAAACCTGGGGGAGATAGGCGCCAGTTTTCAGCGTCATAAATCGATACTCGTGTACGCGCGCGCGCGTAATCAAGCAAGTCACCCTGCCGGCTACCAGAAGGATTCACATCAGCCCCCAAAGGCGAAACTTGTGCTTTCTCCGTTGGCTTGCAGGTTGCGTGTTCGTCTGGTCTCTCCTCAGAACAGCGGAGGAAAATAATGACTAATTCAATAATTGCCGTCGTCGCTTTCTTTGCGATCAGCGTGACTATGGCAATCATAGTTGCGATTTGGTTGTCGATAAGGAGCCGGCGAACCGGGGAGTTGCGTTCAAAATTCGGACCCGAATACCGGCGTGTCGCCCGCGCCGAAGGTGACGCCGCACAGGCCGAACAAATCCTGCAAGAGCGCGCAAAGCGTGTGAAGAAGCTGGATATTCGCCCGCTGACCGAAGCGCAGCGGTATGAATTCGCCGATGCCTGGGAACATGCCCAGGCCGAGTTCGTCGATGATCCAACTGCGGCGGTGGCGAAAGCGGACATTCTGGTCCAGGAAGTGATGAACGTTCGCGGTTATCCCGTGGCAGATTTCGAGCAGCGCGTCGCCGATGTTTCAGTCGATCATCCGGCAGTAGTGCAGAATTATCGAATTGCTCACGAGATTGCCAAACGTGAGGAGCAAGAGGACGTCGGAATAGAGAAGCTGCGCGAAGCGATGCTTCATTATCGCGCACTCTTTGCTGATCTGCTGCACGATGGCGGCTTACAACCGGTGAGAGAAGTTCGACCCGCTGAGCGTGAGCACATAAGGCGAGTCGCTTAGAGAGCGGAAGAGCAGGGCAGGAAGGCAGAGGGCAGAAAGCAGAACGCGGAGTAGACAAACCTGACGCCTGGGTCACACTCCACCTTTCTGCCTACTTCCTTCTGCTTACTGCCTAGCTTTTCTTACTGTGCCAAACTTTTTTCTTCGCACTCTGCTTACGTCGTTTTGTGCCTGTGCGGCGCGGAAGTTTTTTTGGGTCGCCGGTAGCAGCTTTCTTTACATCGCCGCCTTCGTCTTCGGCGATTTCCGCGAGCGTGCGTTTCGTGAACACTGAGTAGGGCTGAGTCTCCGTTATGTCTTCGCCTTCTTTGGCGTACTCGTCTTTGTGCTTCATTAAAAGCCACTGTCGCTCGCGGGTGCGCACGAGCACGAACGAGCCTTTCAACTTCTTTCCCAACAGCACGAACTTCAGTTCGCCTTTTGCCAGTGCTTTTGAAACGTTATC
This sequence comes from Acidobacteriota bacterium, assembly GCA_003222855.1. Taxonomy (GTDB): domain Bacteria; phylum Acidobacteriota; class Blastocatellia; order Pyrinomonadales; family Pyrinomonadaceae; genus UBA11740. The sequence continues at coordinate 4,901 of QHXH01000075.1, read as the reverse complement.
TGTGTTCTCGGGCGCGTAGACTCCAATATCCCAGACCATCACGGTGCCGCCGCCGTATTCGCCTTCGGGAATCACGCCTTCGAACTCGGCGTAATCCGTCGGGTGATCCTCGACCTGCATCGCCAGTCTTTTGACGGTTGGATCCATGGGCGGACCTTTCGGAACGGCCCATGATTTCAAGACGCCATCAGCTTCAAGTCGAAAGTCATAATGTAACTGCGTCGCCCGATGTTTCTGCACGACGAAGATGTTGCCGAACTCGGAAGTCTTCTCCCGCGGACCGGGCTCAGGCGTTTGGTTAAAGCGGCGTTTCTTTTTGTACTCGGCTAAACCCATGGGGCTAGTTTCGGTTTTCAGGTTTGAAGTTTCAAGTTGGGGCGGTGAGGTCAGTACCGGGAGCGGTAGCGACCGGGTAATAAGCCAGGCCATCTCGCTTCCTTAGATTGCGGCGACCCGGTCGCTACCGCTCCCGGTACTGACCTCATGACCGCCGGTCCGCCTTTATTAGCGGCTAATCTTCCGGTTATCATTGCCCGGCCCTCACGGTCGGGCTTCTGACACGAGCGGCAGCACGATCTCGACGATCAATCCACCGTCGCTCGCATTCAATGCGCGAATGCTTCCATCATGCATACGCACGACTCGCTCGGCGATTGCCAGCCCGAGGCCTGCGCCTTGAGAGTTTGTCTCGCTCGTTTCCGGAACCCGCTGAAATGGCAGAAAGATACTTGCCAGCATGATTTTCGGCACGCCTGGTCCATGATCACGGATTCGCATGACCGCTTTTTTTTCGTCATTGCTGTTCTGTTGCTCAAGAGTAATCTCGACTGATGTGCCTTCCGCCGTATAACGAATCGCATTACGCACGACGTTTTCAATTGCGCTGCGCAACATCTCCGGGAAACCTGACATGGCGCAGGAATCGGCGCGGATGATTTTGACTTCACGGCCGTGCCCGCGGGCTTCAAAGTTGCCATCGGCAGCAACCTCCTGAATAAGGTTCGTCAGATCAAAGGTCTCTCGCTGCGCCAGCTCCGCCCCGCTCTCGATTCGCGTCAGCGTCAGGAGTTGCCCGATCATTTTGTCCAATCGTTCGGCTTCCACGCCAATGCGATTGACGTACTCCGCCACTTCCTCTGGCGAAGCATGTTTCAATAATCCGAGCGCCACAATCATGCGTGCCAGGGGCGAGCGCAATTCGTGCGACACATCACCGAGTAACTCTCTCTGTGCCGTGACCAGTGCTTCGATTTGCTCGGCCATGCGATCAAAATCCCGGCCCAGGGTTCCGATCTCGTCATGCCGGCGGCGCACACTGTCATCGACTCGAGTCTTGAGTTTGCCTGAGGCTATTCTTCGGGTTGCCGCGCGCAATCCTGTGATGGGCCTGGTGATGTGACGCGCGAGCAGAAAGCAAAGCGCCCCGCCCAACAGTCCAACGACGAGCAGGCGAAGGTAAGGGTGCGTACCGACCGCTTTCGAAACCGGCATGATGAGCGTCGGCGATTGTTGAAATGCCAGCGTGTACTTTCGACCGCTTGGTCCATCCACGAGGCGCAATGCAATTCCTTTTTTGGGATCGACCAACGACAAGTTTTCTCTCTGGGACCGATTGAGAGCTTCTTTGGCGGCCGCTAACTTAAGATCGTACCGACTTTTGCCGCTGCAAATCATCGAGATAATCCCCGACCGCTTGTTTCCCGGAAGTCTCGTACATGCGCGCGCACTTTTCAGCTTCCATCGGCATGATGCTGTGCAGGACCGTCTGCCAACGCACTTCATAATAATTTGCGAGGATACTGGACGTTTCCAGAGAAGTGCCGACCAGCACCACCACGATGCAGAAACCCAGGAAGATTTTGACGAAGAGACTTTGCAATCTGGAATTTCAAATTTGAGATTTCAAATTTCAGCCGGCGCCGCATATAGATAGCCGATCCCGCGCACGCCCTTGATTCTTTCGGTTCCATCGGGCAGTAACCCAATTTTTTTGCGCAGGTTGCACACGTGCGTGTCGATGCTGCGATCGAAAGGAGAGAATTCACGGCCCAGCACGTCGCGAGTGAGTCTCTCTCGTCCCACAACCTGGCCGGCTGCGCGCAACAGTGCTTCGAGCAGATCGAATTCGACGGTTGTCACGTTAACGATTTCTCCCGCGCGACGAACGACTCGCGCGCGCGAATCAATCTCGATGTCTCCGACCGTAATCGGTGCGCCCACCGGTGCGTCAGGTTTGGCCCGCCGGAGAATCGCGCGAATTCGCGCCGCCAGTTCCTGCGGATTGAAAGGCTTTGGCAAGTAATCATCAGCGCCCATTTCCAGCCCTAAGACGCGATCGAGCGCGTCGCCTTTCGCCGTCAACATCAAGACCGGAATCCGCGAGTGCGCGCGGATCCGTCGCAGAACATCGAAACCGTTGACACCCGGCATCATCACGTCCAATACGATCAGCGCGTAATTGCCGGACAGGGCAAGCTCCGCGCCTGATGCGCCAGCGTTCACTGATTGGATTTGAAATCCCTCCTGAGTCAGGTAGCGCGTGACCAGTTTGCACAGCTCGACATCATCATCGATCACCAGCACCTGTTCGGCGTCCGTCTTTGCTTGGGTTTGCATCAATCGACTTCAGCGGCAAGGAACAGCATTCAGGTGGCGCCGGATAAAGTCAGTCGAGAAGTACGCGGTTCCGCGCCCAGTCTGCCATGATTTGTTCGACAGGCCATGGATGTTAAGCGAAACTATCGAACCTTTCTGGCCTGTCCTTCGCGCCCATTGTCGCTGACAGTCATGTGAGTTACCTGACCACTTGCGTCTTTCACGAAGGTCACCATTATGTTTGCTGCCGGAATTGAAAATTGCGTTTCCGATTGCGGCATTAGCTCGCTTTTACGACCGCCAAGTTCACTCATCAGCCGGTTACCGTCTCTCATAATAGTAATGACTAAATTGGGAGCAAGCTCATATTCTCCAACGTAGACGTCATAAGCATTTGGAGTTGTCTTTGTCGCTGCAGTCGCCGGTGAAGGTCCTTGCGGCAAGCGGGTGTTTTGCGCGGCCACAACCTGCCAAAGCCCATTACGCTTTACCCAAACATCGGTATAGCGAGATTGTGAGTTAACACTGCGCCCATTAAAGATGCCTTTCTCTGTTACCCGTCCGGTCACAATAGCCGTATCACCGTAAACGCTCACTTTGACATCATCGCTCGTCAGAGAATAAGACGCATCGGCGGGAGCTTTGACTTCGGCGATTGCTTCAGATTTGTTTCCGACTTTGCCATTGCCGTACGTCATTACAGCGTCATCGGCCACAATCCGGTCAAAGGCCGCGCGGTTGCCTCGAACATATGAGTCAAACCACTCATGCTCTAATGTTCTGATTTCCTGCTCGACTTTCGCGCTTCCAGAAGCAGGGCCGGCATTCGTTTGACCGTAAGCAAATGAAGATGCCGCGACGACAAGCAGAGCGGCAGCAAGAATTATTTTCATTGGTTTCCTCCTAAAGAAAACGATAAGCCTCTTAGCTTACAGTTCAGAAGTTAGAATGTTCTAAAGGCAAGCTCGAACGGACGAATCTCGACCATTCTATACGTCGTCGGATTTCTCGCCGTCAAGAAATGTCAAGTGATTGCTGGGAGCGCGGAGGCCCTCGTCCGCATCTTCTAGCTCGCGCTTCGCGCTCATTGCGGACGAGGCGTCCGCGCTCCAGCTACCTGGTTGGCCACTCTCCTCTTAACATTTCTTGACACTCACTTGTCATTTCTTGACTGCGCACATTCAAGCGACGGCGTATATCTGCATCATGAAACGATATGCGCTGACTGGTTTCGTGATCGCTGTCGCGGCAATAGCAATAGTCTGTCAACCATCGGCCGTTGCCCAACAAAAAGTTGAAAGCATGGTCGGCGTGGTCGAGCAGATAGACCGAAACGCCAAAACGGCCACGTTGAAAACCGACTCAGGCGAAATCGTGAAGGTGACAACCGTCGACAGCACGGTGTGTTTGCGCATTCCCGCCGGCGAAAAGACTCTGAGCAAGGCCGCGCCCATCAAACTCGAGGACATATCGATCGGCGATCGCGTCCTGGTTCATGGAATGAAAACAGATCAGACATTCATTGGGCAGCGACTGGTGGTGATGCCCATGGCTGAGGTTGCGAAAAAGCGCGAACACGACCTCGACGAATGGAAGCGTCGCGGCATTGGCGGCATCGTCCGCGAAGTGAATTCACAAACTGGAGAGATTACTTTGGAACTTCGCGGCCAGGGCGCCGGGACGCGCGTTGAGGTCGGAACCACGAAAGCGAATTTTCGGCGTTATGTTGCCGGCTCTCTCAGATTCGAAGAGGCGCGGACAAGCACGCTGGCTGAACTGCGTGTTGGCGATCAGTTGCGAGCGCTGGGGGACAAGAGCGCCGATGCGCGCAGTTTTGTAGCGGAGCAAATTGTCTCCGGCGCATTTAAGACTATCGGCGTGACCGTCCTTGAGATCGATCAGCAGAAGCACGAAATACATGCAACCACGCTCGATCAGAAGAAACCGATCACAATTGCGATCAATCAGGATTCGGTGCTGCATCGCATCTCGCCACCGGTCGCCGCGGCCATCGCGCAAAAAGCAAAGGCCGATGCAGGCAAGGCTTCACCGCCGCAGCCGGGACAAAAACCCGGTCAACCAGTCATCGACGTGCAGCAAATGATCGATACGCTGCCGGCGGTTTCGCTCGCCAACCTCACAGCCGGCGACGTGCTGGCGGTGACCGGCGCAGTCGAAAAAGATGAGTCTCGACTTGTTGCGATCAAAGTGGCAGCGGGCGTCGATTTAGTTCTGAAGGCTCTGGCGCCGGCGCCGGGCAAACCACAGGTTGTGCGCCTAAGCGCCGGACTGCCGTCGGTATTTGA
>QHXH01000074.1 GCA_003222855.1 Acidobacteriota bacterium | reverse complement strand
GGGTGATGACAATTATGGGCCCGGCACGCGAGGGTTGGGTGGTCGAATTGTGGGTTGTGCCCGAAGGCGCGCCGCCTCCAGTGCCCCAACGATAAGAGCTTTCGTCAGCTCGTTTCTGAAACAAAAACTGCGGTGCTTCGGCGCCGCAGTTTTTTTCTGTGGCACGGGCGTCCCGCCCGTGAAATCACGCGCAAGATGCGCGTGCCACCTCAATCTGCTTCGCTATCGTTTTCTGATCGGTCCGTCGATGGCCCCGTGCGCGTGAACTCTCATCGCTTTCCGAAAAATTCGACGGCGGCCTTTTCTGTCTCTTCCGGCGTCTGTTCTTGCAACTGCTGATTGATGCCCCAGTTGTGACCGAACGGATCGAGAAACTGTCCATAGCGCGCTCCCCAGAACATGTCCTGGACCGGCATGACGACTGTCGCGCCACGCGCGAGCGCGCGCTTGAAAACTGCGTCCGGATCGTCAGTCATCAGGGTGATGCGCACGCTGGTGCCGCCGAGTGTCTGCGGCGCCTTGCACGACCCGCCTTCCTCCGGTCGAAACTCGTCGCTCACAAAGAATTTGTGTCCGTCGAGCACCATCTCACCGTGCATCAGGCGCTTGCCGTCCGGCGCCATCATGTTGTGTCCCTCTTCGGCGCCAAACACTTCTTTATAGAACTTCAACGCAGCCATGCCATCGTTGACGATTAAATGCGGAATGAATTGATCTTCGTGATTCATGCTGGCCTCCTGTTGTAGCCTCGGTATGTGAATTAACCGCGGATGCACGCGGATTTGGACGGATTTAGAAATTAGACCTCAGAAGAGATTTGCCTGGTTTTGGTTTCTTCCTTTCTGCTATCCGCGTGAATCCGCGTTCATCGGCGGCCTCTGCACGCCCGGTTCCTGCAATTTCTTTGGCGCTACTAACGCCCAGGCTTCGCGGATGTGAAAAGTTAGTTCCTTATCGCTAACCCGATCAACTTCTATACCGACCCAACCACGGCACCCGACGTAAGGCGGGCAATAATATTTTTTCGGCGCCTTCTTGATCAGCATCTCCTGGATTCCGATTGCCGCCGGCACCGTCACCGCGACATGACCATCGTTGTGATGGTTGTTCGAAAACATCGCGAATACTTTCTTTCCGACGAACCATGTGGGTTCGCCGTGCGAGATCTTTTCCCATGTTTCAGGCAGCGCCAGACAGATGCCCCGCACCCGTTCGATCTGCTCACTGCCTTCCTTCGGCGTATCGGGTCTTGCGGTTTTCTTCATGATTACTTACAAAGAGTGACAGGATTTACTCGATTTACAAGAGCTGTTCAAACGCGTGGCTGTCGTTGATTGAAATCCTGAAAAACACGTAAATCCTGTCTAATTCTGTCCGAAGCGAGATTCATACTTCGGTGGTAAACAACTTGATCTCCGGCGCATCTTCGGTGAGCTTAACCAAACCATCAAATCTAAAACCGATCTTTTCCAGCAGTCTCGCGGATGATTCATTATCCGGAGTGGTAATCGCAAGAATGCGACTCAATCCCAGCACCTGGCGCGCATGTTCCATTACCGCCATGGCCGATTCGAAGGCGTAGCCCTGGTTCCAGTAAGCAGGCAGAAAAGCAAAGCCAATGTCGGGATCGGTCAGCGTATCTCGCTTCAGCATACCGCAGACGCCGATCGGGGTTGCACTTGTTTTCAATTCGACACGGTACAAACCAAAGCCATGCGCGTCATAGCTCTTAACTGGTCCATCGATAACATATCGTCGCGCGTCTTCGAGATCGTGGACGCCTTTATCGCCGATGTAACGAATGAACGATGGATCGTTGAGCAGTTCGAGAATGAACTCAGCGTCGATGTCCGGCGATAGATGGCGCAGTCTTAAGCGTTCGGTTTCGAGAATGATCAATGCGCGCAAATGATAACGAGCAATCGATTCGGCAACAAGCAAATGGATCGTCTTTGAATTTGACGGGTGTTAGAGTACCAGCTTTAGTTGAGCTGATGGAGTCAGTACCGAGAGCGGTAGCGACCAGGTCGCAGCGTATCACAAGGATCGAGACTGCAGGAACTATCGGCGATTGAAAACTTTCGCGCGCTTCACGAATCAGGATGTTTTGTCCTGCCGAATCCATGGGACGCCGGATCGGCAATATATCTCGAGAAGATGGGTTTCAGAGCCCTCGCGACGACGTCGGCGGGCTTTGCGTTCTCGAAGGGATTTGCGGATGGGCCGGGGCATGTACCGCTCGACATGATGCTGAATCACTTTCGCGAGATTGCCGCGGCTTCTTCGTTGCCGGTGAATGCCGATTTTCAAAATGGTTACGCGGACCAACCTGAAGACGTCGCAGCAAATGTGAAGGTGTGCCTTTTGACCGGCGTCGCCGGCTTATCGATTGAAGATAACAGCGGTCGAAATGATCAGCCGCTTTATGATTTCGATTTGGCGGTTGAACGAATCAAAGCCGCGCGCGTGGCGATCAACGAGTCGCCCATTTCCGTTTTGCTAACGGCGCGTTGTGAAGCCTGGTTAGTCGACGATCCCGATCCGCTTCGTACATCGCTTGATCGATTGGCCGCATTTGCTGACGCGGGAGCCGACTGTCTCTATGCTCCGGGTGTCAGCGTGTCTGACGAGATCGCCCAGATTGTGAAAGCCGTGGCGCCAAAGCCGTTCAATGTTTTGGTCTCAACCAATAACTGCAAACTCACGGTGTCTCAACTCGCTGACCTGGGAGTACGCCGCATCTCAGTCGGCGGCGCGCTGGCACGCGCCGCCTGGACCGGATTCATTCGATCCGCCAAAGAGATCTATGATCAAGGCTCATTCGCATCATTCGCCGATCTGACGCCGTTCGGCGAACTGAACGATATGTTCGCCCACCGATCGTGAGTGGCACGAGCAAAACTGTCTGTCATTGTTCCCTCTCCCTCTGGGAGAGGGTTAGGGTGAGGGCTTGGCAGCGCATCGACCGGCAAATCCTCACCCCGGCCCTCTCCCAACGGGAGAGGGAGAAAGACCTTCGCACTTCACCTCACTTCCTCTTCGCTTCCCACCTGGCCGTAAAGCCTTCGGTGTGGAATTCGCCCGCCAGCTTGCCGTCCTTTATTGCGCCATCGACGGCGATCGATTCGTGATTCTTGAAATCCAGCATCAAGGTTAGTTTGCCGTCGGCCCACTTACCTTCGCGCACCGTGCCCGGTCCGGTGTGCTCTGAGTAGACTGTGCCGGTTACTTTCGTGCCGGCGAGCTTAAGGTTGAATGTCGCAGGCGTCGTCGTATCGTGAACAAAGAACGAAACGTTCCACTCGCCTGAAATCGGATCGGAATCATCGTTTGCAATCGGGTCCGAAGTCGTCCTTTCGTTTGCCGTGAACGCGGCATGATGCTTCGCGATCGCTGAACACGCGGTTAAGAGAATGCCGGTGAATATCATCGCCGCCAAAACTGAAGGTGTTTTCAATCTCATTTGGTTCTCCTTAGTCGGTCATGAATTTTGTGCACCCAAACTGTAACGCTGACTTTACGACAAAATTAACCGTGGGTTTCGCAGAAAGATCGTTTGCTGCTGAGTTAATGGACAAACACCTTTTTGATGTTCAAGAATTAGGCGATGGCGCGAAAGAAAAAACTTGATCGGCGCACCCAACGCACGCGTCACAGCCTTACTCATGCGATGGTCGAGCTGGTTACGGAAAAGCGTTTCGACGACATCACGGTACAAAACCTGATCGACCGTGCGGACATTGGTCGCTCGACCTTTTACTCACACTTTCGCGACAAAGAAGATCTATTTCAGAAGAACTGGGAAGCGTTTATCGATTTCTGCGCGCAACAAATCATTTGGGACAAGGCCGGCAAAGGCTCGTTCATGCCCATCCTTTTTCTCTTCGATCACCTGAAAGACGTCCAGCCTTTTTATCAGGGCCTGGTTCGGTCGCGAAAGAGCGACACACTCTTCAAAAGCGGCACCGAGCAGCTAAGCCGGCGCATCGCTGAAGCGTTGAAAGCAAGAGTCCCACCCGCACCGTCAATTCCGACTCCGGTGCTGGCGAATTATCTGGCAAGTGAATTGTTCGGGTTGCTGAAGTGGTGGCTGGACGAGCGCATGCCGTATCCGCCTGAGCGGATGGATGAGATTTATCATAACCTCGTCAATCCGACTCTGCAGTCGGCATTGGAATCATCCCGGCCAGCGGTACAGAACCGCGAGCGGTAGCGAGCGGGATAAGGGTGCGACTTACAGCTCCAATTCGCATCAGACCGGGAAGGACTCGCGAGTTGAGTCCCTATCCCGCTCGCTACCGCTCGCGGTTCTGTAACGACCGAACGGCAGAGCAGACGACGGCGCGCATCCTCGCGCGCACTGGCGCGTCCCCGCATTGAGCGGCAACCTGTGAAGCAATGGCGTGTTCGATTTCCGGAATCTGCGATTCGTCGCGCTCGCGAATCGCGGCAATGACCGGATTCCCGTGTACCAGCCCCCGGGTCAATTCAGACGCCGAGGCGGCCTCTGCCGTCATTGATACGATTGAACATTCAATGTTGCGAAAGCCGGCCTGCGCCAGTACCGATTCGATCTTCTCCGAATCGTGAAACGAAAATGGAATTTCGTAAAAGTTTGGTGGATTGTCATCAAAGAATCTCGAGATGATCGTGTGCGCGATGTGCGGAAGATCGTTTTCTTCGATCGCGTCCCACACGTTGAAGAGAAAAACGCCGCCCGGTTTCAGCACGCGAAAGGCTTCACGTGCAGCCTGTTCTTTGTCGGGAAAGAACATCACGCCGAACTGGCAAAGGACTGCATCAAAGGATTGATCCGCGAAGGGAAGATCAGTCGCGTCTGCTTGTTTCCATTCAATAGTTTCTGAGCTTTCAATTTTCTGCTTCGCATAACTCAACATCGCTTCATTCAGATCAGTCGCGACAATCTTCGCGCCGAGCGTAAGTCTCTTGCGCAACTGTCGCGTCACGATGCCAGTGCCGCACGCCAGCTCAAGGACATTCTCAGGAGAATCCAGCCGCGCAACCAAATCCGCCGCATACGGCTGAAACAGCACGGGCCCGAGATATCGATCGTAGTTTTCCGGGATGTCGCCGACGAATGCGGCATTGCCGTCAGGCATCTTTCTTACTCCAGCGCGAAACGTTCAGAGCACCAGGCTTGCGGCTACCTTAGCCGGAAACAAAGGGCCGTTTCAAGGCTCTATGCAGTTCGCTGAATTCGCAGTAGAATCTCGCTCGCTCCGGGACGGCGACGCTCTTCTCTAAACCAGGAGAAGGCGCTCAAAAACATGCTCAAACAACTTAGCGAGGCCTGGCAGATAAATCAACGCGTCACGCTTAAATTGCTTAAGGCGCTTTCGGATGAAGCGCTGCATGCGACGTTGTCGACGCGTGGCGGCCGCGACGTGGCGCGTCAGCTGGCGCATGTGCATGAAGTGCGCGCGGGCTGGGCCGAGACAACGTCGAAGACAAATCGCGACGCGAAGCTACCACATTTCGCGAAAGGTGAATCGCCTTCGAAGAAGCAATTGGCCGCAGCCCTCGACGCATCAGCAAAAGGAATCGAAACCACGATTCGCGAGTCGTGGGCTAAAGGCGGCAACGTAACTGGGTTCAAGCGCGGACTGATTCCGCTGATCAGCTATCTTATCGCGCACGAGTCGCACCATCGCGGCAGCATTATGCTGACGCTCAAACAAACCGGCCACAAACTCAGCGATGATTTGAAATGGGGATTGTGGGATTGGAATAAACTGTAATTTGGAGTGCGGCGGCGCGGCTTTGCCGCAGCACAGTGCGGTAAGCCTCCGGCTTACCGTTACGCCCTAATCTTTGATCTCATCCTGAGGCTAAGCCTCAGGATGTAATCTAAAAACCAGAGTACGGAAAGGCAAAGCCTTTCCGCAGTGTGCGGCGGCAGAGCCGCCAGGTTTGCTACTAATTAGGAGGCTCTAGACACATGCGTACCAAGAACCTTTCTCGCATTCTGATCTTAATCTTCGCTGCTGCGATAACTGTTTCCACTCAAACTCCGCGCCATCCTCTCAGACTTGACGATCTCGCGCGCTTTCGCAACGTAAACGATCCGCAGCTTTCTCCGGATGGGCAATGGATCGCCTATTCGGTTTCCACGATCGATGCGAAGGAAGACAAGAGCAGCACGCACATTTGGCTGGCCAGTTATGACGGCAAGAACGACCGGCAGATCACCTTCAGCAACGACAGCGAGAGTTCGCCGCGCTGGAGCCCAGACGGGAAGTATCTTGCCTTCACTTCTTCACGCTCGTCCGGAAAGCCAGGCGTGAGAGGCAGTCAGGTTTGGCTGTTGGATCGCAGCGGCGGCGAGGCTTATCAATTGACTGAGTTGAAAGGACGGCTGGCGGGTTATGAATGGTCGCCGGATTCGAAACGGCTCGCGCTGTTGATTGGCGATCCTGATCCTGATGCGCCGGATCCGAACGCCACGCCAACTCCGGGCACGCCGCCAAAGCCTCCGAAACCGATCGTCATAGATCGCTATCACTACAAACAGGACGTGCAGGGATATTTATTATCAGGCCGTCATACCTACATCTATCTCTATGATATCGCTACCAAAAAACTCGATCGTTTGACCAGGAGCAAATGGGACGAGTCGTCGGTTTCGTGGTCGCCCGATGGAACCCGGATCGCTTTCATGAGCAATCATGCCGACGATCCGGATCGCGATCCGGCCGCCCAGTTGTACGTGGCCGACGCACAACCGGGCGCGACCGAAAAACTTTTGACAACTGCGGACAATCGAGCGAATCGTGCCCGTCCGGAATGGTCGGCAGATGGAAAGTGGATCGTGTTCACTGAAGGCGATGAGAAGAAATATGGCGCTTACAACATGGAGCACTTGATGTTTGTCGCGTCCGATGGCAGTTCCGCGCCAACGCGAGTAAAGGCGGCTGAGGATCTTGATCGCGGCGTATCCGGATTGCGATTTGCGAGCGACGGCAAAACGGTAATTGCCACGGTCACCGACGATCGATCAGTGTACCCGGTCAGCATCGCACGCAACACTGTGACCCGGCTGCTCAATCCTCCGGTCATCGTTTCGAACCTTTCGATGAACGGCGGTCATACCGTCCTGCTTTCCGGGAACGACCTGAAGCCGACAGACATCTACGCGATGGAAGGAAAGAGTTTGCGCCAGATAACCCATCAGAACGATGCCCTGATGAATGAGCTTCAGCTTGGCGAAACGGAAGACATCAATTTCAAGAGTAAGGATGGAACGGAAGTCCATGGCTTACTGACTTATCCGGTGGGCTATGTGAAAGGAACGAGGGTTCCGTTCCTGTTGCGCATTCATGGCGGGCCAAATGGACAGGACCAGCATTCGTTTAGCATCGAACGCCAGGTGTTTGCGGCGAATGGTTATGCCGTGCTGGCAGTGAATTATCGGGGCAGCTCAGGCCGGGGCCAGAAATATTCGCGATCAATTTTTGCGGACTGGGGACACTATGAAGTTGACGACTTGGAAGCCGGCGTCGATCACGTGATCGCGATGGGCGTCGCCGATCCCGATCGCATGGGCGTGGGCGGCTGGAGCTACGGCGGCATTCTGACCGACTACATGATCGCCACCGATCCGCGCTTCAGGGGCGCGACCAGCGGCGCGGGCACCGCCTTCACGGTCGCTTTCTACGGCACCGATCAATACATTATTCAATACGACTACGAGATTGGCCCACCCTGGAACCCGAAAGCCTGGGAAACCTATGTCAAGATTTCTTATCCGTTTCTGCACGCCGATCGCATCAAGACGCCGACACTCTTCTTAGGTGGTGAGCGCGACTTCAATGTTCCTGTCCAGGGCGGCCAACAGATGTATCAGGC